>NZ_KE386491.1:4726295-5026295 GCF_000427405.1 Flectobacillus major DSM 103 | reverse complement strand
TGGGCTAGAACAGATTTGACCAATGCAACGTCATTTGGAAGTGGCCTAGACGAAATTAATGCCCCACACAGGTCAGAAATAAAGGTGCAGCTAAGGGTACAATTTTAGGAATACTATTTTCTAGGAAAGAAAATATTGTGCTTATGAAGCGATTGAGGCTTAGGTTTATTAAATATAACGCTACCCAAAACCACAACTGTTGAATATACATCAGTTTTACCCATAAATATTTTCCTATTAGCTGGCAAATTGCCTCCCTAGCTAATAGGAAAACATAAAGATTTATTCGGATTCTGTTTTTAAGCAATCCGTACAGGCTTCATCATTGCTAATATGACTAAACAATAGCTTGTCTGATTTTAACCAATTTTTCCAATAAACCTTCCAGTTTGTCTAATGGAAGCATATTTGCTCCGTCCGACTTGGCAATAGATGGATTAGGGTGAGTTTCGATAAACAGACCATTTGCACCTACTGCAATTGCCGCTTTAGCAATCGTTTCTATCAACTGAGGCTTTCCACCTGTAACACCCGATCCTTGATTAGGTTGTTGCAGCGAATGCGTACAGTCCATTACCACAGGTACGCCTATTGCTTGCATTTCTGGAATGTTACGGTAATCCACTACCAAATCGCCATACCCAAAAGAGTTACCTCTATCTGTTAAAAATACAGTAGCTTCAGGGTTTTCAAAAAGAATTTTCTCGACAGCAAAAGCCATCGACGGCCCCGACATAAACTGTCCTTTTTTGATATTTACGGCTTTTCCTGTTTGGGCTGCTGCCGCTAACAAATCGGTTTGGCGGCATAAAAATGCAGGAATTTGTAATACATCTACATATTTGGCAGCCATAGCGGCCTCGTCCGACTCGTGGATGTCCGTTACTGTTGGTAAATCATAATATTCGCCTACTTCTTTCAATATTTCCAAAGCAGGAATATCGCCAATACCAGTAAACGAATTGAGTTTGGTACGATTGGCCTTACGGTACGAACCTTTGAAAATATAAGGAATACCAAATTGGTCGGTAATAGTTTTTACTTTTTCTGCAATTTCAAAAGCTAAGTCACGGTTTTCGATAGCACAGCTACCAGCCATTAAAAAGAAATTGTTTTTGTCTAAGTTTTTTAACTTGGGAATATTCATTATCAATGAGTCTTATGTTTTGCTTATATATTATCAATCCAAAAAGGCTAAATAAAATTCACTTCGGGGTGAAGTAAAATACCAAATTTTTCAAATACCGAGGCTTGAATTTTTTCGGAAAGAGCCTTGATGTCATTGCCCTTACCTCCACCATAGTTTACTAGTACTAAAGCCTGCTTGGCATGAACCCCAATGTGGCCATCTTTGAAGCCCTTCCAACCAGCTTGTTCTATCAGCCAGCCTGCTGGTACTTTGATAAGAGCGGGGGTTATACTAGGAAACGATACCATAGCAGGAAAACGTTCTTTGAGAGCTTGAAACTGAGCAATAGGTATTTCAGGATTTTTAAAGAAACTTCCCGAATTACCAATTTCGGCAGGATTCGGCAATTTACTTTGGCGAATATGAATTACCGCATCGCTAATAGCTTTGATACTGAGTTGCTGAACTCCCATTTCGGCAATGGTATCTTTGATAGCACCATATTCAATATGAAAATTAGGCGTTTTGTTCAAGCGAAATGTTACCGAAAGAATAACATATTGGTTTTTATAGATATGCTTAAATACACTTTCACGATAACCAAATTGGCAATCATCGAGAGCAAACTTTTCTATTTGTAAAGTACTTAAATTCAAGGCTTCTAGCTCGTCAAATACATCTTTTATTTCGACACCATACGCCCCGATATTTTGCATAGGAGCCGCCCCTACTGTACCCGGAATCAAAGAGAGGTTTTCGACCCCAGCCCAATTTTGAGCAATACAATGTAGCACAAAATTATGCCAAACAACTCCAGCACCAGCTTTCAACCATACATGCAACTCGTTTTCTTGCTGTTTTTCAATACCTTGCAAATTGATTTTGATGACAATTCCCTCAAAATCTTTGGTCAATAAAATATTACTTCCTCCACCCAAAAACAGTCGTGGTAAATTTTGGAATGTATTATCTTTGAGAACTGTAACCAATTGTTCGAGTGTATTCACTTCAACAAAATACCTTGCAGTAGCCTGTAAACCAAAAGTATTATAAGGTTGTAAAGAAATGTTTTCTTGAATCTCCATTGAAAAGCTTTGACTGATGAAAAGTTGATAGTACTAAAAATGCTATTTAAACCGTCAACAAAGGTACAATGAGTAAAGGGCTTTTCAATTATTTTGTAAAAATTGTATCTTTGGCGAGTGCTTGTCTTTATATTGAAGACATGAAATTTTTTAGAACAATATCATGAAACAGTTGCACGTAACTTCATATATCTTTTTGTTGATGCTGGTGGTGTCGGCTTGTTCGCCACAGCTAACCAGTAATACTAGCACCAAAACTAGCAGTACCAAAGACAAAATAAATGAAAATACCCAGCATGTAGAGCCTTACTTAGACGAAAAATTAGCTCATTATCGACCTAAATTTAACGATACCGAAGAAATTGCTACAACTACTAAAAACCATCAAAAGGTTAATTTTGATAGCCGAGATATTCCTTTGCATATTAATAAAAAACTCGATCCCATTTTGGATACTATTGCTATGCGAAACCGCAATATCAAATTTGTCAATGGTTTTAGGATACAAATTTATGTAGGCAATGACCGAAAAGCCGCCGACGATGCTAAAGTGTACACTTATCAATCGTTTCCCGAAATATACCCCTACTTGATATACCAGCAACCTATGTACAAAGTCAAAATAGGCGATTTTCTCAATAGAATGGATGCGGAAAGGTATTTTACGAGTATCAAAGATGTATATCCTGCAGCAATGATTCTGCCCGACAAAGTAGAAATCAAAAAGGGGATGTTGGTAAAATGATTCAATAGAAGCAATAGATATATTTGAGTTTAGGTTGGAGATTTCTTAATTTTGTCAAATGTATCAATGACAAATACGACCTTTAATATTACGATTTTACAATTTATAAATGAAAAAAGCCCTTATAACTGGTATAACAGGACAAGATGGAGCCTATTTGGCGGAGCTACTCCTATCAAAAGGTTACGAAGTACATGGTATCAAACGCCGTAGTTCATTAATCAATACCCAAAGAATAGACCATCTTTACGAAGATTTACACGAAAGCGGTGTAAAGTTTATTCTACACTATGGAGATTTAAGTGATTCTACCAATATCATTCGTATTATTCAAGAAGTACAACCCGACGAAATTTATAACCTCGGGGCGATGTCGCACGTGAAGGTTTCTTTCGACGAACCCGAATATACGGCTCAGGTTGATGGTATCGGTACACTAAGAATCTTAGAAGCTGTTCGATTGCTTGGTTTAACCGAAAAAACCAAAATATACCAAGCTTCTACATCCGAGCTTTATGGCTTGGTACAGGAAGTTCCACAATCGGAAACAACCCCTTTTTACCCTCGCTCGCCGTATGCTGTCGCTAAATTGTATGGTTACTGGATTACCGTTAATTACCGTGAAGCATACAATATGTTTGCCGTAAATGGTATCTTGTTTAACCACGAGTCGCCTTTAAGAGGTGAAACTTTCGTAACTCGTAAAATAACAAGAGCTGTGGCTCAAATTGCCCTCCAACAACAAGAAAAGCTTTATTTGGGGAATCTCGACGCTCAGCGTGACTGGGGGCATGCCAAAGATTACGTAGAAGCTATGTGGTTGATTTTGCAACAAGACAAACCCGAAGACTATGTAATAGCTACTGGTGTAACTACACGTGTCAGAGAATTTGTGAGAATGGCTTTTGCGTTTGTAGGAATTGAAATTGAATTTAAAGGCGAAGGTGTCGACGAAATCGGTGTGGTAAAGGCTTGTAATAATCCTGCCTACCAAATCGAAATAGGTAAGGAAGTAGTGGCTGTAGACCCCCGTTATTTCCGTCCAACCGAGGTAGAATTGTTGATTGGAGACCCCACCAAATCACAAACAAAACTGGGCTGGAAACCTAAATATGACCTCAATGCCCTTGTCGACGATATGATGCAAGCAGACGTAGCTTTATTTAGTAAGTAATAATAATATTTTTTGAACCCTGCCAATGTTAGCCATTGGCAGGGTTCTTCGTTATTGTATCACAAAGGAATCGGCATCTAAATAGGCTGGAAATTGTATTCTGAAATTCACTAAATCTTGCTTCGACAAAACAACAGTATGCACCTCCTCTTGGTCTTTCTGGTAATACAGGTACTCTCCTTTATAATTAATCGCAGCCGAATCGCCCGAAAACGCATAATCCTTGCCATCCGTCCCTACACGATTTACCCCTATTGTATAACTCTGATTTTCGATAGCACGTGCTAGCAAAAGGGTGTTCCAAGGGTGCGAGCGTGCCGCTGGCCAGTTAGCTACATATATCAACACATCGTAAGCCTGGTTAACATTGCGAGCCCACACAGGAAAACGCAAGTCATAACAAATCAAAGGACAGATTTTCCAGCCTTTCAGTTCAGTAATCAATCGGCTATTTCCTTCTGTAAAATACAGATGCTCTTCCCCCATCCTAAACAAGTGTCGTTTGTCGTAATACTGGTAATTACCATCGGGTTGCATCCAAATAAGGCGGTTGAAGTTTTTACCATTTTCATGAATCATAACACTTCCCAACACCACAGCCTTTGTTTGTTTGGCCTGCTGTTTCATCCATTTGAATGTAGTAAAATTCATAGGCTCGGCCACTTGTGTATTCATCGTAAATCCCGTACTAAACATTTCGGGCAAAACAATCAAATCGGTAGGAGTTGTAATCTGAGCGATTTTTTCCTCGAACATGGCCAAATTAGCCGTAGGGTTTTCCCAGTATAATGCGGATTGAATTAGAGTGACAGACAGGTCTTGCATAATAAACATATATTTTTTTCAAAAATACTTAATTTGTTTATCTTCATTGTCGCAGAAAGTCATAAAGAGCTTATTGTAACTAAAAAAAGGTACTACATCACAAAAAGTAAGCCAAACCTTGAAAAATAAACAGGCAAATTTCGGCTATTTACACAAACTTGATCAATGTTGTGGGTTTAGTTGAAAAACTATGTTGTCAGTTCAAATATTCTTGCCTAATTTTACACTCAATTTATAATGAGATATTAAATATCTAACTTTTAACGCATAGCGTCCTAAATATCCTAGAATTATCTTAAACAAATGAGAGAAATACAATTCAGAGAGGCTCTTCGTGAAGCCATGAACGAAGAAATGCGTCGTGACCAATCGGTATTTTTATTGGGTGAAGAAGTAGCCGAATACAATGGTGCTTACAAAGTATCGCAAGGTATGTTGGACGAATTTGGTCCAGACCGTGTAATTGACACACCAATCGCCGAATTGGGATTTGCGGGTATTGCAGTAGGTGCGGCAGCCAATGGCCTTCGTCCTATCGTAGAATTCATGACTTTCAACTTCTCATTAGTAGCAATTGACCAAGTGATCAACTCTGCTGCCAAAATGATGTCAATGTCTGGTGGTCAGTATTCTTGTCCAATCGTTTTCCGTGGCCCAACAGGAAATGCTGGTCAATTATCATCACAACACTCTTCAAACTTTGAAAACTGGTTTGCTAACACGCCAGGTTTGAAAGTAGTAGTTCCATCAAACCCTGCCGATGCAAAAGGTTTGTTGAAAGCCTCTATCCGTGATAATGACCCAGTTATCTTCATGGAATCTGAATTGATGTACGGAGACAAAGGGCTTGTGCCAGATGGCGAATACCTTACTCCTATTGGCAAAGCTAGTATTGTTAAAGAAGGAACTGATGTTACGATTGTTACTTTTGGAAAAATGCTTTCTCGTGTAGTAATGCCTGCAGTAGCAGAATTAACTAAACTAGGTATCAATGCCGAAGTAATTGACCTTAGAACAGTACGTCCTATCGACTACGAAACAGTATTAGCTTCAGTAAAAAGAACCAACCGTTGTGTGGTAGTAGAAGAAGCAAATCCAATTGCTGCACTTTCTTCTGAAATTGCCTACAATGTTCAGCGTTGGGCATTTGATTATTTGGATGCTCCGGTTATTCGTGTTAACTCGAAAGACCTTCCATTACCTTATGCTCCAACCCTTATCGATGCTATTTTGCCAAGTGTACAGCGTACAGTTGAAGCTGTAAAAGCCGTACTTTACAAAAACTAATCTTTTTTTTTCGTAAAAAGCCCAACAATAAAATGTTGGGCTTTTTTTTTGTTTTTTTATATTTCACTCTTTTATTTATCTCACCTATAAACTTCGCTTATCATTATTTTTCGTGCATTCTTCACAATTTACATCTTTTAGCCTGAAAAGCTATGTATTTCACTTTCATGGGGTTATGAGAAAAGTGCAAAAAATTCATAACGTTTTTTAAACAATCATACCTTTTTTTATTCAATAATGTATTGTTTTATTGGTTTTTATCTACTATTTTAGAATAAGAGAAAACGAAAAGGGGCTTTTCCATTTCTGTTTCTCTTGTAAGCAGGCTATTATATAATAAACACATCTCAAATATGAAATCGAACTTATACTTTATTTTTTTGTTTTCTTTTGCTTTCTTATTTATGCAATGTAGTGAAGACAAACTCATGGAAGCAGTAACTCCTAAGTCGCATGTTGAAAACTTTAGAGTTTCATCCGACAATCTATATCGAGGTGTGTATTTAGATAGTTTAAAGTATATTGTTGGAAATGAACAATTAGAAAATAATATGCTGGCTTGGTGCCAATACAATAATTTTAAAACACTCACTTGCTACGACCTTTATACACTGTTGGCCTATTCGTCGGGGTATTCTAAAATGGCAGCCTTTATCAGAAAAGCTCGCACTCAATACGGTATCGAAACTATTACGGCTTGTATGGCCTCGGCTGGAGCTTTTACAGGACTTGTCAATAATTATAACGCTAGTAGAACCGACCCTATCGAAAAATTTAATTATTCCAACCTTGAGCTTGAATGGTGGAATAAAGCCAGTACTTTCAAAAATTATATCAAGCAATTACAGGGCATAAAAGCCTGGGGCGATAGCCAAAACCCACGTATTCCTACAGAAGAATATATGGGCTGGTTCAAAAATCCCAACAATCAGGACTCAACACAAGCGGCAGGTTTGGTAGAAAACTCTGATAGAATTATGGTACATGCCTACCAAACAATTCCTTCTTTGAGCTACATGAAAGACCGCCTAAAATGGATAGGAAAGGCTGCTCAAGCCCAAAATAAGGTAATGCCTATTATTCTTTTGTTTAGTGCCGAACAAGCCTACTCATTCAATTATTTTACGCTTAATTCTTTCGACCAAACTTTCAATATGATCTTAAATCAATATGACTTATCGAGTTTTCCTGGCAAAGAAAACCTTGAAATCATTGGTTATCAAATATTTGCACAGTCGGATGCACGACAAGCCCAACCTATGACTGTACAGTAACACACGATTTACCTTAACTAATATGACATTAAACATGAGCCATCCCAAATTGAGTGAATGGTGATGGAGCGAATGAGTGATTATTTTTGAATATGATTTTCACTCGTAGAGATACAATGCTTTGAAATTAAATATGCCAAAGGCGTTCGAAATTAGTTTTTCGAACGCCTTTGGCATGAATAGCCCCTAAATTTCTATCATTTGAGCAATTGGTAAGCCTCTTCAATGTTCTCTTAACGACCTGATGAATCCCGACAAGCACAAATAGGAGATCTCTATTTTAAATTATCCCATAATTGGTAATGACCATGTTTTCGCTAATAAGCTATTAGTACGCTACAGTAAAACGTTGACGGATAAACTGTCCTTTTTCTAATTCATCTACAAAAGCCACAGCCAAATCTTCAACTGAAATAGTACTTTCTCCTTTTTCGTTAAAGAATAATTGGTCGCCGCCAAGTCTAAAAGTTCCTGTACGCTCACCCGGAACAAGCATAATAGCAGGACTCAAAAATGTCCAATCTAATTCTGTTTCTTGGCGAATAATCGTCAAATAATCACGTGCTCCTAATGCTCCAGCTTTCCACGCTTCAGGAAACTCTGGGGTATCTACCAATTGTACCCCCGGAGCAACCTCTAAGCTACCAGCTCCACCAATTACCAACAAACGCTTTACTCCTGCGGCTTTTACGCCTGCCTGAATTGCCTGAAAACCTTTAAGCGATTCGTCATAGATATTGGGGTTTTCCCAGCCTGGGTTATATGCCGACAATACAGCATCTACACCTTTAATTAGTTCAACAAACGATTCTGTGTGATTGACATCACCTTTGACAATGGTTAAATTGGGGGCTTCGGTAGTAATTTTTTCTGGATGGCGAACAATTGCCAATACTTCATAACCACGGCTTAGTGCCTCTTTTAATACGGCCGAGCCAACAAATCCTGAGGCTCCAATTACTGCTACTTTCATATTTTTGGTTTTTATTTTAAATCTGTAACAAAAAACATTACAGATTGGTACAAAAAAATTAATTGAACTTATTTAAGAAATCAGCCAGTGTAATTTCGCCCAATCTGCTTAGCATTGCCAATTCGGCTTCATCAAATAAATCATTGAGGTGCTGATTGATTTGTCTACCAATAGGGCAATTAGGATTAGGTTGATTATTGAGCTGACCTAATAACGACGATTGACGCACCGCTTTATATACTTCCGAAAGCTGAATTTGGGTAGCAGGCTTGGCCAGATAACTTCCTCCATTTTTACCTTCCTTACTTTCGATAAAGCCAAATTTTCTTAGATTGGCTAATTCTTTTCTTACCAATACAGGATTGATATTAATCCCACTAGCCAAAAACTCGGAAGTTAATAATTCACCCCCTGAACTAGCTAACAAGGTAAGAATATGAAGTGATATGGAAAATTTTGCACTATTCAATCTGTAACTATTTTTATTACAGTACAAATATACTATATGATTATTAACAACTCAAACTTTTTTATATTTTTTGTAAAAAACAAGCATTCAATAAAAAAGCCCTACTCGCTAAAAGCAAGTAGGGCTGTATAAATCAATCAGTTAATTCTATTAAAGTACTACTACATAGAAATAGCGAGTACCGCTTAAATCAAGGCCTTCAATTTTGACACGTCCTTTGCGGTTTTGGAGCAAATCGTTGGCTTCTTTAGCATCTTTTACAGCTTTATCATCTATTTTAGAGATAATTAAGCCTTTTTCGATACCCTGATAACCCAAACGGCCTTCAGGATTTACTTCTGTTAGCTTTACACCACCTGTCAATTTTAATTTAGACTTCTCGGCTTCTGTTAAATTAGCAATTGTAGCTCCTAGGTATTCGCTTGTGATTACTGCAGCAGTAGCTTCTCCTTTTACGATATTGGTATTTCCGTCTTTATTTTTCAAAACAACATTGAAATCTTTCAATGTTCCGTCACGGTTCACAGTTACAACTACTGTTTCGCCTGGACGTTTACGACCTACCAATTCCATCAATTTAGATGAAGATTTGGTTTCGACACCATCTACTTTAACAATTACGTCGTTTACTTTTAAGCCCGCAGCTTGAGCCGAACTACTTCCTGCAAAACCACTTACATAAACACCTTCATTTACTTTTAAGTCTTTTTCTTCTGCTACCTTAGCCGAAACATCAATGATGCTTACACCCAAATACCCTCTTTGTACATTACCATATTTAATCAAATCGGCCGATACTTTTTTCACAATACTTACTGGTACAGCAAACGAATACCCTGCAAATTGACCTGTACGGCTATAAATAGCAGTATTAATACCAATCAACTCACCTTTGAGATTAACCAAAGCACCACCCGAATTACCTGGGTTTACGGCTGCATCTGTTTGAATAAATGATTCGAGCGGGCTTACGCCTTCTTTGTCACGGTCAATAATATTTTGACGACCTTTTGCCGAAACAATACCAGCCGTCACTGTTGATTCTAGGTTGAATGGGTTACCTACAGCCAAAACCCACTCGCCTACACGAAGTGCATCGGAGTCACCAAAAGTTAAAAATGGTAAACCACTGGCTTTTACCTGAATTACAGCAATATCGGTAGAAGGGTCGGTACTGATAACCTTTGCCTTCAATTCACGTTTGTCGTTCAAAATTACCGAAACCTCATCGGCATCTTGTACTACGTGGTTGTTGGTTACGATATAGCCATCGGCACTAATAATTACACCCGAACCCGACGCTTCTTGTGCTTCTGGCTGACGACGGCGACCACCGCCACCAAAATCGCCAAAACCTCCAAAGAAATCTTCAAAAGGGTCTATCATCTGACGACTAACTTGGCGTGTCATTTTGGTTTTGATATGAACTACAGCTGGCGTAGCTTTTTCAGCTGCAAAGGTAAATTCACTCAATGAACCAGCAGGAGCACCACTGCGGTCAGACACCATTCGTGTAAAGGCCGATGGGGTATCTGAAAAAACGGCATCGGACGATGACTTTTCTAAGAATAGCTTATATGCTCCGAGCGTAGTCGCACTACTCAAAGCTCCGACGATTGCTAGTGATTTTAAATTATTTTTCATTTCCATTGTTAAAAATATTTAATGTGAATGGAGTGGTTTTACATTTTTCAAGCTTTCTATTCCTGATAAATGTACCCTTAAATTTTAATGGATTGTTTACAATTTTTGTTTAGTGATTAATTTTCTTTCACTATGCTAATTTAACGCAAAATCCACTTTTGAGGTGCATAAACCTACTGCTTTTTAACAAATTTTAAGAATTAAATACTTTCAAATCTTTCTATGCCAATACTTTAGATATATCTTTTTTCAAGCAATTAGGGAATATAGCTCAATTTTCAAGTTTTTTGAAAATCGGAGCTATATTCCCTAAATACACGCAAACCAGCTTACAATACTGCTATCTCTTTCACGGCTGGTTTAAGCTCTTCTTTTTTGGGTAAGCCAATTTGAAGGATACCGTCGATATAAGAAGCTTCGATTTTTTCACCATCTACATTTTTGGGTAATGTAAAGGTGCGCTGGAAGCCCGCATAATTGAACTCTTGACGAGTATATTTTTCTGTTTTTTCTTCGGTATTTTGTGTTTGATTGGCCGAAATCGTCAAGCGGTTTTCGTGAAGACTTACTTTAAAATCTTCTTTTTTCAAACCTGGAGCAGCCACATCTATCTGAAAACTGTTTTCGGTTTCTTTGACATTTACTGCTGGAATATTGTTATAAAATGCGTTGTTGAATTGTGCTTTAGGTATCATGGTATCAAATTGTTTAAAAAGGTTATTGATTTCGTTGTTGAATGATGCTCTGTTTGCTACTGATGGTCTTACAAATGGATTTAATTTTACGAATGTCATGGCTTTATCTTGTTTTATTGTTACAACTTGAAAAATCTATTTTGAACACTTTGTTGGTTGTATGCGAAGAATTGAAAATTTCAGATGTCGGATTCATAAACCTTTTTCTACATGAAGAATAAAGCCTATTTAAGCATATTCCAAAATCTGATATAATCTCAATATTTTTGTACACTTCCATCACTTTGTGTTATGCCTATATTTTAACAAGTTCTGTACCACTCCAAAAAATAAAGACAAAATGTCACTTTTTGGACAAATAAGCATGAATTTGCACGACAAATTGTCATAAAAAATCATATTACATTCAAATAAGCAACATAAAATGTCATTATTCAGGAAGAAATGGAAGTAGCTTGGCAAATCGTGTATAAAGCGTAAGACATTATTTAGAAAATGGATAAATAATGATAAAAATCTATCTTGGATATTTAATTTTGTGGTTGCTTAATCTGAAGACAAAATAATATCGTAATTTAGAGTAAAACTAAAGGGTATGGAATAGGCATATTCCACTTTAAGTATCAGGCAATGAGCTATCCTTACAATTTGTAAAACCGAACTTAAAAAACTTAAAAAATGAACAAACTTTTATATGTTGCCTGTATCATTGCGGGTGTTCATGGCTCTGCTTTTGCTCAGCAAAACAAAGCAAAAACACCAACAAGTAATACCAGCAAAGTACAAACTGCCCCCAGTACTACTGTTGACCCGCCAACTTCCAATACAACTGTTAAGCAATCAACTGGGCCTTTGGGCAATACCGAAAAACGGCCTTCGACTTATCAGTGGAAATCTCAAAATATAAGACAAAATTATGATAATCAAGGAATTATATGGGGTATCCGAGCAGCTATTGCCCAAGTAATTACCTTAGAAAATGAAGGTTCTAAAATCGTCCCTTCGTATGAAGTAGGAATATTGGCCAATATTCCCTTAGCAACACAATCTGCAATTCAGGCAGAGTTACTCTACCTCCAACGCTCAACCAAATATGACTTAACAAGCAATATGAACACCCAAATCGGGAATCGTATACTGAGTTTACCTATCTTGTATCAATACAGTTGGGGCGGCAGTAATATGCCATTTTTTGTTAATGTGGGGCCATATATCTCATATCTTTTGAGCGTAAACCGAAAATTGATAGAGCCTAACAAAACTACCTCCGAATCTATTGATTTAACTGATTTTTCATTTAGCAACCGCCTAGAAGCAGGTATTGGAGCAGGATTTGGAGCAAATATCACTAGCAATATTACGGCCGAATTGAGGGGGTATTATAATATCAAAAAACTAGAAGGAGCTTCACGAGCGGCTACAGTGAGCTTGGGAGTGGGCTATTTATTTTAGTATTATATAGTATTTGTATAGTAAGAGTCCCAAGGTGTATACAAACACTTTGGGACTCTCTATTGATTTATTACAAATCTATTTCAATGGTATTTCTCAGAATATCATCGAAGGTTTCTCGCTTGCGAATCAACTTGGCTTCGCCTTCATATACCAGTACTTCGGCAGGCCTAACACGTGAGTTGTATTGCGAAGCCATCGAATAGCAATAAGCACCTGCATTTTTCATCGCAATAATATCGCCTTTGCTTACTTTACTCATTGTGCGTTCGCTCTGCTTTCCTTCCGACGACCAGCTAAAAGTATCTGTTTCGCAAATATACCCTACAACACGGTAGTCTTCTAGCTCCTGCGTGTTTTCATTAGAAGCATTAAAAATATCGTGATAAGCACCATACATCATCGGGCGGCCTAAATGATTTAATCCTGAGTTAACACACACAAAAGTTTTGATAGGGTCTACTTTCACCGCATTGGTTGTAGTCAAAAATGTACCCGCTTCACTTACCAAGAATTTTCCAGGCTCAAACCAGAGTTGCAATGGGCGGCCATATTCAGCCGAAAATTTCAAGAAAGCATCGCTCAATACCTGCCCTACTTCGGCCATATCGGTTACAATATCGCCATCTTTGTAAGCTACTTTAAAACCTCCCCCCAAATCAATAATTTCGAGGTCTTTAAAGTCAAAAGCCATTTCTAAAATAGCACTAGCAGCTTGAGTAAAAGCATCGGCATTTTTTACATCCGACCCAGTGTGCTGATGCAAACCAATGATTTTCATGTCGTATTTCTTGACAATATCCAATATTTGGTCTTTTTGATGAATAGAAATACCAAATTTAGACTCAGGATGAGCCGTCATAATTTTTTCATTTCCTCCACCAAATACGTGCGGCTTAATCCGAATCAAAGCCCCTTTGGTATTACCATATTTTTGACCAAACTGCTCTAAAACATCTAGGTTGTCTAAGTTAATTCTTGCGCCAGCTTCTGCGGCTAGTTCAATTTCATCAAACGATACACCACTTGGCGTAAAGGTAATTTGTGAGCCTTCATAGCCAGCCATCAATGCCAATTGCAATTCTTGAGGCGACACAACGTCTATCTCTACGCCGTGTTTTCGCATGAGCTTCAAGATTGATAAATTGGTATTGGCCTTACAAGCGTATTTTATCTTTATGTTAACTTCTTTGAATGAATCGCGAAGAATGGCTATTTTTTCAATAATTTTGTTGGCATCATATACATATAATGGCGTGCCAAATTGGTTAGCTAGTGCTGTCAGCTTTACTCCTTGGATGTCGTAATAGTGCATTTTGTTTGCGTTGTTTAATTCATTGGTTTTGAATGATTCATCAAAAAGCTATTTGTAGCTTGGCATTGAGTAACCACCAAAACACAAAGATACCCCAATCTTATCACCAACTAAAAACATACCTCATGAAAAAATTCGTTTTACTGATTTTGCTGTTTCAATTATTTGCCCTTTCAATCACTGCCCAAATCAAAAGTGGCCCTATGGTGGGCTATTCTGATATGAAGGAAGTAATGCTATGGGTACAAACCGAAAAGCCTGCAAAAGTAAAGTTTATTTACTGGGACAAAGAAAAACCTGCTATCAAATATGCTACCGACGAGATAGCTACCATAAAAAAAGATGGTTTTGTAGCAAAGCTTGTTTGTGACCAAGTAACAATGGGCAAAAAATATGATTATGAAGTATGGGTTAATGGCAAAAAAGTAGCACGTGATTACCCTCTATCATTTCAGAGCCAAGAGCTTTGGCAATACCGCAAAGACCCTGCTGCTTTTAAATTTGCGGTGGGAAGTTGTAATTATATCAACGAAACCGAAACTGACCGCCCTGGCCGTGCGTATGGCGGATTTCCTGAAATTTTTACCTCTATCTATCAAAAAAAACCCGATTTTATGATTTGGGGTGGCGATAACTTCTATTATCGCGAACCCGACTGGAATACTCGTACAGGAATGATTCATCGCAATACACATTCGAGAAGTATTCCCGAAATGCAGCCTTTGTTGGGTAGTGTTCATCATTATGCTATTTGGGACGACCATGATTATGGCCCAAATGATTCTGACCGCTCTTTCTGGAATAAAGATATGGCATTGGAAATGTTCAAACTCTTTTGGGCAAACCCTAACTATATATTCCAAAACGAAGCTACAACAGGTACTTTTCAGTGGAATGATGTTCAGTTTTTTATGCTCGACGACCGCTGGTTTAGAGCTCCCAACGAAAATTTTACTGGCGACCGCGATTATTATGGCAAAAAACAACTCACTTGGTTAATTGATGCTTTGGTTGATAGCAAAGCAACTTTCAAGATTATTGTTACGGGTGGGCAAGTAATTAATCCAGCTAGGGTATTTGAAAATATGGCCGTTTATGAGGCTGAACGAGCAGATTTATTAAAGAAAATCGGTGATGCTAACATACCAGGGGTATTGTTTATTTCGGGCGACCGCCATCATACTTGTTTGCAAAAACTAGAGCGTTCGGGAGCAAATTACCCGCTCTATGACCTTACGGTGTCGCCACTAACTTCGGGGCCATCAAAACCTGTCAAAGAAGAAAATAATTCGCCAATTGTTGATGGTACTTTATTTACAGAACGTAACTTTGCCATCTGTGACGTTTCGGGGCCACTCAAAGACCGTGTATTAAAAATCACGATTTTCGATACAAAAGGTACACAAGTTTGGAGCAAAGATATTAAGGCTAGCGAGCTAAAATAACTATTCTAAGCACATCATACACGAGAAAGTATTGATTACTCAACTTTTAGGCATGATTATTTGTTGGTTATTTATCGAACCGTCGAAACTTCATCACTTTGCTATTAGACAAAGTTCCGAGCAAATTGTATTTTTTAAGAAGTTTTAGCATACTGTTGGGTAAGTAGTATAAAAGTTTGCTACTTTTCTATTTCAAATTACTTGGCTAAATATGTATTAGCCATAACAATAACCAATAAAAACCATGCAAGTAGAATTAGTTAGAGTTGACGATGCTTTTCATTTTGAGGCATCGGGTATGTCGGGAGTGCCTGTGCATATAGACGCAGCCGAAAATATTGGAGGTCATAATGCTGGCTCACGCCCAATGGAATTATTGTTGATGGGCTTAGGAGGTTGTACAGCAATTGATGTAATATTGATTTTGAAAAAACAACGCCAGCGTATCGACGACCTTAAAATATCGGTTTCGGGCGAGCGAGAAAAAATTGAAGGTACAGAAATGACACCTTTCCGCAAAATCAATGTCCATTTTGCATTTAAGGGTAATATTACCGAAGCCAAGGCTGAAAAAGCTATTGAATTATCAATGGAAAAATACTGCTCAGCTACGGCACAACTAAGTCCATCGGCCGAAATTACGCATACTTACGCTATCGAATTTGCTGAATAATTTCAGAAATAATGTTTGGTTTTCTATGCTTTAATTATCAAATTGCCTTATGTTCATTTATTTCAAATAATCGTGTTTACTGACAAATCATGAAGAAGTTCATTTTAGGTTTATCGTTATTGGCCTTGGCAACTACCGTGTCGTTGGCTCATGGAAAAGACAAAGGCTCATGTTGTAAAGACAAAGAGAAAACAGCAAAATGTGAAAGCAAAAGCAAAGGTAAATGCTGCAGCGATACTGAAAAAACAGCAAAAACTGATAAAAAGGCAGTCAAAAAAGTAACCAAGGCTTAATGCTCTATTAATCAATATTTTCAAAACCCTTGTTTGCCTTCATTGTCGAGCAAGGGTTTTTTATGTAACTTTGTGCTTTTGAAATCATCAAATTCTAGCCCCATCAATCAAAGGCCAAGTGTTTAAACTTACTTTCTCATGCAACAATATCACGATTTACTGAATCATATTCTCAAAAATGGTACTACTAAAACCGACCGTACAGGTACAGGAACTGTAAGTATTTTTGGTCATCAAATGCGTTTCAACTTACAAGAAGGGTTTCCGCTAGTAACAACCAAAAAAGTCCATTTAAAGTCTATTATTCATGAATTACTTTGGTTTATCAATGGCGATACCAATATTCAATATTTGCATGAACATGGTGTGAAAATTTGGGATGAATGGGCCGACGAAAATGGCGATTTGGGGCCTGTGTATGGCAAACAATGGCGAAGCTGGACAACCCCAACAGGCGAAGTTATCGACCAATTGAAAGAGGTAATTACAACACTCAAAAAAAGTCCAGACTCAAGAAGAATTATTATTAGTGCTTGGAATGTAGGAGAACTCTCGCAAATGGCCTTGATGCCTTGCCATGCTCTTTTCCAATTTTATGTAGCCGACAACAAGCTTTCATGCCAGCTTTATCAACGCAGCGCCGATGTTTTTTTGGGTGTTCCGTTCAACATTGCATCGTATGCCTTGCTAACAATGATGATTGCTCAGGTATGCGATTTAGCATTAGGTGATTTTATTTGGACAGGTGGCGATACCCATATCTATTCAAACCATATCGAACAGGTAAATACGCAACTCTCAAGAGAAATTCGTCCTTTGCCAACCATGAAAATCAATCCAGCGGTAAAAGATATTTTTAGTTTTAAATACGAAGATTTTGAACTAGAAAACTATCATCCACACCCAGCCATTAAAGCTCCTGTTGCAGTATAATAGGCACAAAAATAGCCCTCTAACATACATTGTATATATTAGAGGGCTTATATTTTTTGCTTTTAGATAAGCTTTTTCACAATATCTTCTACCGATACGCCTTCAGCTTCTGCTTTGAAATTACGGACAATACGGTGTCTTAAAATTGGCAAAGCCACAGCTTGTACATCTTCAATATCTGGCGAAAACTTGCCATTAAGCAAAGCGTTACATTTGGCTGCCAAAATTAGGTTTTGAGAAGCCCTTGGGCCTGCCCCCCACTCCAAATACTTATTGGTAAGGGTATCGCTCAGCTCAGAGTTTGGACGAGTTTTATGCACCAATTTTACCGCATATTCTACTACATTATCGGCTACTGGCACTTTTCTTACCAATTGCTGAAATGCAACAATCTGTTCGCCCGAAACCTGCTTTTGTACCTTATATTTAATATCGTTGGTTGTACTTTTCACAATATCAACTTCTGCTCGATACGAAGGGTAGTCCAGATTGACCATAAACATAAAACGGTCGAGTTGAGCTTCTGGCAATGGATATGTACCTTCCTGTTCAATAGGGTTTTGAGTAGCCAATACAAAGAACGGACGATTCAACGGATATTTTTTTCCCGAAACGGTTACAGCGTATTCTTGCATAGCCTCTAACAAAGCTGATTGCGTTTTGGGAGGTGTACGGTTGATTTCATCGGCCAAAATAATATTGGCAAAAATTGGTCCTTTCACAAACTTGAAATTCCGCTCGTTATCGAGGGTTTCTGAACCCAAAATATCTGAAGGCATCAAATCGGGAGTAAATTGGATTCTGTTAAAATCCAAATCCAACGCCTCGGCAATGGTATGAATTAGGAGTGTTTTGGCCAAACCCGGAACTCCTACTAACAGACAATGCCCTTGACAGAAAATAGCGGTAAGTAATAATCGAACGGTGTCTTCTTGACCAATAATAACTTTTCCAATTTCTGAAGTAAGTTTTTGATAAGATTCTTTTAGAGCGTTAACCGCTTCCACATCTGACTGATATTGAGCCATTCTACTTATGTTAACTGTTTGAAAATAGATTTTTTACTAATAGCGTGCTTCGTAAAGTTAATCAAATAACCTGCCAAATAATAACCTGTATAGGAGGTTTCTATGAAAACTTTAGTCTAAACTACACAAAATGCTTTTATTATTAACGAAAAACGGTCGATAAAATACCGACCGTCTTATATTATTTTTTATGATTTAGCCCGCAGAGGCTATATTTGTTACAATAAGCTTCTTGTTACTGCCCTCCACCTTTTAGGATTTTACAATCTTTATATTCGTCAGAAACATAAATAAATACATCCTCTTTGGCTTTTGAGAACCATTCTTCGATGGCATTATTTCTTTTTCTGCTCAATGCAATCATGGCTAATTTCTGAAAATCATCTTCCATATTGGCAAAGTGTGGTGGGTATTTGGCTTTATAAAACAACAATCTTACGGCTGTTCGGCCATCTTCTGTACGATAAGGAATAGGCTTTGAAAGTGTTCCTACAGTCATTGAATCAAGTGTAAAATACAAACCTGACTCCATTGTACCATCCAAAGGCATTTTTAAGGCACGAGTATTAGGGTCTAGCAGCATACCACCTGCATCTTGGGTAGCTTTATCTTCCGAATGTAATTTAGCTGCTTTCTCAAATTTCAATGAATCACGCTGCACCAATACTCTGATACTATCTAAGAAATGGGTTGGTTCGGTAAGGTCGAGGCGTTGGTAATCTGGACGCAACAAGATATGGCGTGCGTGATATTCTTGCCCTCTTACTTCCAACAATTGAATTAAGTGAAACCCAAATTCCGATTCTACAACATCCGAGATCTGATTAGGTTTCAATTTCAATGCAGCTGCCTCAAAGGGTGCTACCATTTGTCCACGTTTGGCAAAGCCTAGGTCGCCACCACGCTTTCCAGAGCCCAAATCTTCTGAATGGATTTTAGCTAATTCGGCAAAATCTTCTCCATTTTCTACTCTTTTCTTAAAATCTAACAAGCGTTTTAATAGCTCATCTTTCTGAGCTCGGGTTACTTTGGCCAGCCTCACAATATGTCCAACGGCTACTTCCGAAGGTAAATAAGGCAATGAATCTTTAGGAATTGATTCAAAGAATTTTCTTACCTCTTTAGGCGTAATTTTTACGTCACCTGTAATTTTGTCTTGCATTTTACGGGTTGTCAATTGCTCTTTAATAGCCGAACGAAGTTCGTCCTTCAATGAAGCAATTGTTTTGCCATAGGCTTCAACAATATTTTTGGTAGAGCCAAACTGCTGTTCCATTTGCTCCATACGAGCACTCAGTTCAGATTCTACTCTTTTATCTTCTACTAAAACAGAGTCAATCTCAGCTTTGGCAAGCATTACTTTTCCAATAATAAGACTTTCTAATAATTGACAGCGAGTAGGCGTATTGGCCTGGCCGCTCTGTAAATACTGCTGATACTGAGCCTCTAACTCAGATTTAAGAATATAATGGTTATCTACTTTGGCAATGATTTTGTCAATCACCAATGGGTTTTGAGCCTTCAAACTCTGAACACCTACTGTAAACAACATCATTATTGATAACAAATAAAGTTTTTTCTTCATCTTCAATTATTGTTTCTTATTAATCTTATCTCGTTGTCAAGCCACCAGCCAAAACGCTCATTGAGACGTTCCCTAATTTTCTAATGGTATTTAATAACTAACAAATTTAACGGTTTTTATGGTCTAAACCTTTTAACTGTACCGTTAAAAAGTGTTAATAGCCCTATATTCAACAAAAAAGTGTAGCGAAATAACTCAATCATTTCGCTACACTCTTTAATAATACCTAGAAGTTATTCAAAAATTCGCTTTATTTCATTTTCGTTGATAGACACTGGGTACTTCGCTTTCAACTGCCCAAGCCAATTATCTAACAATGTTTTTTGATAATCTCTAATTACCTGTCCTCTTGCTTCTTTGAAAGTTTTGGCTCTTGGCTCTTCTACTTTTTCAACGTTCATCCACACATGACGATTTTTGACCTCAAAGCTTTGCTCGCCTACTGTCCAAGCGGCCAGATCAACGATTTCGTTTTCTCCTTTTTTGAAGAACTTTTCTTCGGCTGTTAGGCTATTGGCTTTGAGAGCATTAAATCTTTTTACAACATCCTCCATCGATGTAGAATAGAACTTGATAGTAGCCCTCATGTTTTTACTACGGTCGGTTTTAGAAACGGGCTTATATTTGCCTTCGTCTTTTTCTATTACTCTGGTTGCCGAAACGCCCTTGTTGATAAGGCTATTCACTATATTTCTAGCCCGCTCGGCCGACACACTTTCCTGCTCGTCGGGGTCAGAATTCCCTGCAATTTCTACAGTATAGTCTCTATTTTTAATCATGATAAGAGCCAATTCGTAAAGAATTTTTTGGGCATCGGCCGAAAACTCGGCTTTATCTTTTTCAAAATAGATTTCAGGGAAGCGTCTATTCATAGGATATGGTCCCTTTTGTAGTACACTTTTGGCTTGCTCAAGGGTTTCTCGGCGGTCGGCGGTAATTACCTTGGCCAATAGGCGGTTGGTATATTGATAATTGGGGGCATTTTGCTGAAAATATCGTACCTGAGCAATCGAGTCTAGTGAAGGTGCTAAAACATAACGGTCTATCATATTTTTCTGCAAAATTCCCTCACGATATTCTTGTAATACTGCTTTAAATTCTGGGTGTTTTACTTCTACGTTTGCTTCTTCGTACTCTAAGTTTTTTTGTTCTACAAAAGTATTGTACCAATCGCCAACAGACTTATCGTTGAGTCCACCTACTTTTATCAACTGGCGTTGTTGCTGTACCACAAAATCATAGAAATCTTTAATTGTAAATGGCTGAGAATTGATGGTGAAAATAGCTTTTGAAAGATAGCCTTCATTTCCCAATCGGTCTTTATAAAACTTATCAAAAGCTTCTTGTTTTACCGAAATATATTCTAAGTAGTTATTTTCTCTAATTAATCGTTTGACCAAATTACTTTTGGCAATCGCTCCACGAGAAGGGTCTGAGCTGATTTTCTGACGAATAAACGGTGCTAATTCTTCAAACTTCAATAAGCCTTTTTTCTCAACTAATCTGAATATATGCCAGCCCAATGATGTTTGGATAGGCGTAGTATAATCGCCTTTTTCTTTTAATGAAAAAACCAAGTCTGTAATTTTTTCGTCGATAAGCGTTCCAGCTTCATACCAGCGAGACAACACTCCTCCACGAGATTTGGTACTTACGTCGTCGGAATAGGTGCGGCAAACGCCATCAAAAGGTTCACCTTTTTTGAGAAACGCATAAGCTTCGTCTATTTTTTTCTTGGCAGCAATCTTTTCGGTATCCGACATATTGGCACTTTGCGAAACCAAGATATGAGCTAATTTGACCTTTCCTCGGAAAGAACGTTTATCAAGCACCTTGATAAGATGATAGCCCCTATCGGTACGGATAGGCAACGACACTTCGCCTTTTGGGGTATTATAGGCAGCCGACTCGAAGGTATAATTATTATCTAAAACAGCCAAATAGCCTAGATCCCCCCCTTTTACTGCCGACTTTGTATCTTTTGAATAATCTTTGGCAATTTGCTCAAAGGATTCGCCTCGGGTAATACGTACTCGTAAGCTACGGATTTCATCGTAAACTGCCATTGTATCGGCTGGCGATGCGTTTTTGGCAATAGGCAAAAAAATCTGAGCTATACGTACTTCTTCCTTCATACGGTCGTAAGCCTCTTGAACAAGCTTGTCTAGGACATTTTTGTCGGTCAGATAAGGCGATGTCAGTTCTTTTCTATAGGTATTGAGTTCTTCTACAAAAGCTTTGGTAGTATCTAGCCCCAAGCGTTCGGCTGCATATACAGCCAGCTTATAGTCTATAAAGTCCTGCAAAAAGGTTTTGTAATTTTCTTTCTTTATGCTGTCGCTCTGTACGAATTTCTTATAGGTTTGTTCTAGCTCATAAGAGCTAATTTTTTTAGTTCCTATTGTTATGGCTTGGGCATCGTTTTGGGCATTTCCCGTATGGGCGATAATGGATAACGAAGCAATTAGTGCGGTATATATGCTAAATATTTTATTCATTCCTCAATTTGTACTAAGCTAGAAAGAAATGATTCTAGCTTATTAGATTTAACTTTTAACCGTCATAGTTTATTGTATTGGAAAAACAAAAATAATAATAAAATCCAGATTACAGTCATGTCCTTACAATGAATACCTTTGAACATGATTGGTTAAAAGTATCGACAATCAATTTTTCAATGGGAGAATTTTCACCTTTAAATCGTAGTTTAACTCATAGTGAAAGGTGTTTTTTAGGTGTTCGCCCTTAAATACCAGCGGTACAGCAAAGAGGGTTTTACCTGCTTTTACTTCATCGAAGGTAATTTGAAAAGTATTTTGTCCTAATAAATCATCTTTGTCGAAATGTTCGGCAGCTTTTAACCCTAAACCTGCGGCTTGCAAACTCCCAAATACAATAGCAATAGGCGTTTGGTATTCGGCTATACTCACCAGTACGGCTGGGATTTTGGCTATTCCTCCTAAGTCATTGATTTTCTTGACCATGGCTTGTGCTTTTTGATAGTCCTCTATTTCGGTAAGCACTACCGAAGCCAAAACCTTTCCATTTTCGGGCAAGGTAAGCTCTATTGGCTTGAACTTATCAGCCAAAATAATTTGTCCTTGCTTCACACTTTCTACCCCCCAAGAGCCATTGACTACCTGAACAATCTGTTGATTGGAATCAACAGCCGTAAGGGTATAATTTAGTACCAACTCATCTGCAAATGTCCAATCTTCCTCCAAGTCTATCGCTTTCAATTGCTTGATTTGCATTTGGGTTTTGTGTTCGTATTTCACAACTTCTGCTACAGGGGTAGCCACTACGCTTCCCTGATTCTGGACAAGGGGCTTTGTAGATTTACAGGCATTTAAGCCCAACAATAATCCCAATGAGGCAATAAATAACAAATGTTTATTCATGGAATTGAATGATTGATGAATACTGGAACAACTTGATTGGTGGCTCAACAATAGGGCGGCTATAATATGGGTGTTGTATTACGAGTACGGGGTTGTAATATTCAACAATGATGCTCCAATACACAGCTTCTATTTGTTAGCTATTCACTACTAAGCCACCATTCATGCTTGATTTGAAATATATTAAATGGCTGGTTCTTGCTGGGTTAAACAGTGGAAACTGCCCTGCCCCCAAATAATTTTATCGGAAGGAAGCCCAATCACTGGACGGTCGGTAAATACCTGCGACAGAATATCGAGTGCAACATCATCATTTTTACAGTTGAATGTTGGCACAAGTACGCCTGCATTACAAATCAAGAAATTAGCATACGAAGCTGGCGTGCGGAAATCGTCCAAGACAATTGGGGTTGGCATTGGTATTTCTACAATGTTGAGCTGTTTACCATTCAATAAACGCATTCCTTTCAAAAGCTGTAGGTTTTCTTCCAAGATTTCATGATTATCGTCGGCCTTGTTGGGTTCTACCATAGTGACAACGGTGTCCTGATTCACAAAACGAACCGTATCGTCGATATGGCCGTCGGTGTCATCGCCCACAATACCATCGTTTACCCAGAGTACCTGCTCTGCACCATAATAATCGTATAAATATTGTTCTATTTGGTCTTGGTTAAGATGTGGGTTGCGGTTTTCGTTCAACAAGCATTCACGGCTGGTCAAAATCGTACCTGCACCATTAAATTCTACCGAGCCACCCTCCATAATTATACCCGGTGTAGAATAAGACAAACCACGGTATTCAGCAATTTTTGCAGGTAAATTATTGTCAGAATCGTATGGAGGGTATTTTCCGCCCCATGCGTTATACCCCCAATTCACAATCATTCGCTCTTTGGTTTGGGGATTGATAAGAAAAGCTGGGCCGTGGTCACGACACCAAGCATCGTTAGTAGAATTTACTAAAATTTCTATTTGATTGGGGTCTATTTCGTATTTGGGTAATTCACCCAAAATAAAAGCCTTTAAAGTTTCATCATTAACATTTAGCCCAACTTTTTCACCTTTCGAAATAGCTTTTATTAAGCCAAAATACTGCGGGTACATCTGTTGGCGTTTATTGCCTTGCCAAGATGCCTCATTATGTGGAAACGTTAGCCAAGTAGCTACGTGCGGATGCCATTCAGGCGGAAAAACAAATCCTTGTTGCTTCGGGGTCATATTACTAATTTTTAGGCTGCAAAGTTACAAAAACATAGCTTGCAATTACCTATTTATTGTAAAGGCTATATAATTTTATCATTTACAAGCAGCAATTGCTACAGCCTAATACAGACACCCCCGATATAACTCACTGTATTTGAGTTATTTTAAAAAATATCCCAACAAACTTAATACTGAACTTTACCTCGCATAGCTTTGCGTTCGGCATTGATTTTTTTACCTTTTAGTCGGGCGGCAATCATGGCTGCTGTGGGCTTTGTGGGCTTGCGTTTTTTAGGAATAAAAAGAGCCTTTTGTAGTACCTCCTTAAATTTTTTGATAACATTTTCTTTATTGCGAAGCTGACTTCTGTCTTCTTGCGATACCAAAACTAATTCGCCTTCAGTATTGATTTGATTTTTTAGTTTTTCTAAAATAAGGGCTTTCTGGGTATTGTCCAGCAACTGAGAGGTTTGTACGTTAAAACGTAATTCTACTTTCGACGAAACCTTATTGACATTTTGCCCCCCTGCCCCTCCACTTCTTGAGGCTTGAAATGACCATTCGGGCGAAAAATCTTGTTGTATTACTTCTTGTGGTGTCATAAATGTGTGGGTTATTTTTACAAAAGTATTAAAGTTATGAACCATTTTTAGGAAAAATTAGTAGCGTATCATAAAGTAGTATCTGGGAGTTGCCCAATTATATTTAAACAATAGCCCATAGAAAAGTTTAAAATGATTTTCAAGATGAGTTGACAATACTTTCAGTTATCAACAAACCCTTGATTGAAGAACTATTTTGTACCCTGGCGGAGTTCTTCGTAATTAGGACTTAACCAAGACTCTCTTAACGAATATGACTTCGCTTAGAAAAATCATTCATATTGACATGGACGCTTTTTTTGCTTCGGTAGAGCAAAGGGATAATCCTTCGCTGCGAGGCAAACCTGTGGCTGTGGGTGGTTCTGGCAACCGTGGCGTAGTTGCGGCTGCAAGTTATGAAGCTCGCAAATTTGGGGTAAGGTCGGCGATGTCGTCAAAGATTGCCGCACAAAAATGTCCTAATCTTATTTTTGTACCACCAAGATTTGAAAGTTATAGAGCTGTATCGCTTCAAATTAGAGATATATTTGCCAGCTATACTTCATTAATAGAACCTTTGTCGCTTGATGAAGCCTACCTGGATGTCACCAATAATTTGCTGGGTATTGCTTCGGCCACCGAAATAGCCCAACAAATCAAAGCAAAAATCAAAAACACTACCCAATTGACAGCCTCGGCAGGGGTTTCATACAACAAGTTTTTAGCCAAAATTGCTTCAGACTACAATAAGCCCGATGGACTTTTTGTCATAAAACCTAGCCAAGGCGAGGCTTTTGTTGAGCAACTAGAAATACATCGGTTTCATGGTATTGGTAAAGTGACAGCCGAAAAAATGCACAAAATGGGGATTTTTACAGGTAAAGACCTTAAAGAATATGATGAAGCTTTTTTGAAAAAGCACTTTGGCAAAATAGGAAGCTACTATTACTATATTGCTAGGGGTATCGACGACCGCCCCGTCAACCCCGACCGTACTCGTAAGTCGGTAGGTTCTGAAAATACCTTTCATCAAGACCTAACAGCACGAGCCGAACTACAAATTGGCTTAGAGCCTCTGATTCAAGATGTATGGCGATATTGTGAAAAACACCAAATTTATAGCAGAACGGTATCGCTCAAAGTAAAATTCAATGATTTTCAAATAATCACACGAAGCAAAACAACCCTTTCACCAATTATAGATAGCCATTTGCTAGAAAGGCTATCTTTTGAACTCCTCGAACAGCTTTTACCTGTTGCTAAAGGCATACGGCTACTAGGAATTTCACTATCAAACCTTGAAAGTACTCAAGACTGGGAAGGCAAACAATTAACATTGGAGTTTTGAGAAGAGTACGAAGAAAAGCACGATTCGTTTACCACAATGACTCATTCATGCCTCACTAACTTACTTATACAAGCCCCATTGAGCATCTATATGCCCCAATGAATAGACCTTTTCGAGCCAAAGCTAAGATGATAAATTTGTAAATATTGGAGATTGTGGGTATATCACTTACGGGCGGTTTTGGATGATTCGCAAGAAAGACTGGCATTATTAGAAACTTCAGACAAGTTTGTTCTGTAATTGATTTAACACACCTATATAATCATTTCACATACCAAAATGTAGCTTTCACACATTTTGTCGAGAATCATATATTCTTTAGGCGTAATTTAGTGTAACCTCTAGCATGATTTTATGGTCTAAAAAATCATATTAGAGCACACAAATATCACAAAAATAGCCCCCTATTAAATAGTATTTTACCAAGAACTATTTACAATATACCAACTGTCCATATACACACACATAACCTGAAAAAATATGAACTTTGAAAACTTCTGTAATGTATCGCAAGGAAAACTCGACTTTAAATTCCAAAAAATAGAGATTGCTATCGAGGATATTGTTATGCTACAAGCCGACAGTAACTATACACATCTGTACCTTAGCAATGGTGAGCGATTTATTTTTTCGAGAACCATCAAACTATTTGAGGATATTCTCAAAGGTCATACCTTTGAAAGAATCCATAAAGCTTTTATTATCAACTGCTCTCATTTGCAAGGCTACGATGCCGACACCGAATCGCTCTATTTAAGTAACAACCTCCGAGCCAGTATTTCCAGAAGAAGAAAGTATTTATTAAAACGTAAACTAAGATTTATTAACTAGCCTCCCTCTAAAACCTACAAACGACCCGCAAGTAATTCTCCTGATTTGATTTTCACGGGTTTATTTAATTGATAATGAGCCATGAGTGGAAAGTGGTCAGAAAATGATACTGACGAGACAGTCTTACACGACTGAACTTTCCATTCGTTACTATAGAATTGCTGGTCGATACGCACACAGTAGGGCTGTCGATTAAGCGTAAATCCCATACCTTCGCCCGACTCCTCAAAAGCATTTCTGAACGAAAGACTCATTTTGCCATAAGCATAGCCAAAGGGCGTTTCGTTAAAATCGCCACAAATAATAACAGGGTATCTACTACCTGTTACAAACTCCTGTACTTCTTCTATTTGTCTGTTTCTTTCTTCAAAACCATGTTTCAAACGGCTAAATGTATCACTCATTTCGTGAAAAAAGGTCTTGATTTCACCTTGTTTCAACGCATCAAAAGCCTGATTAATACGGATACCCATCGACCACAAATGGGCGTTTACAACACGAACAGTATCGTTGTTATACACAATATCAGCTACAATAAACCCATTGATATTGGGGCCGCCCTCTCTATCCCAGATTCTACCATATTGTTTATGAATCGGGTATTTTGACAAAAGCCCTAAGCCAACGGGTTCGTCGAGGTCGGTAGCTAGTAAAACAGCCTTTTCGGTATAATTTTGCTCTATATTATGATTGGGCGAATACTCTTGAAAACAAGCAATATCGGCCTGTAGGTCGCTCCATTGCCCAAAGTCGCTTGGAAAATCTGAGAATTTGGCACTATTAAAACTTAATACCTTCAAGGTATTTCCTTCTATTTCGGGGCTGGTATTGCCTGCTCCCATCATCCTTTTGGCCAAAGGGATAGTCATCAAGCACCAAACCAAGCCAATTGTAGCCAACAAACGTTGTTTTTTGATATACAAATAAAGGGTAGAAATAGCCCCTAACACAATAGCAACAGGCAAAGTCATCATCATAAAGCCTGCCAACCAATGCTGAAATATAGGCCAATAACAAAATGACATACTTATAAACAAATAACCAATTCCTAAAAAGGCCATAGGAAACTGACGAAAGGATTTCCAAGATTGAGCAAGAATATCTTCTAACGACTCAAACCAATCGCTCGTGCTAATTACCAAATAGGTAATATATAAACTTCGTGGCAGGGTATTATTATAAGTTTTCATGTGTGTTATAAGTTTTAAATTAGTGTTAGTAAAGCGGCTTAAAATAAAGAACGATGAAGGTTTCCCTGCACCGTTCTCATAATGATTGTACTCAATAAATGCTTGATTATTTTACTTCAAAAGTACCTGTTCCGATTTTAAAACCTTCAGAGTACAATTCGATTGAATATTTCCCCGATTTGTATGCCGACCCTTTCGAGTAAATTACGTCCACTTTTTGGTCGTTATTTTCAAATGGAATAGCTTGTTTTACGGTATATCCTACTTCTTTGCCATCGTATTGTAAAATACCTGCTGTACCGTCGGTACTTATTACTGCACCATTTTGGTCAAGTACTCTGATAAATACATCTTTTACATTTTTTTCAGCTACAGGATTGCTCGCCAACACAAAAGAAATTTTCAAACGGTCGATTTTTGAAGCTTTATAACGACCCCCATCACGAAGTTTACCGTTCGAGGCCAAAGCAAATACCTCAACATTGGTAGCTTTCATAGCCGAAGCAATCGTTACTTTTCGTTTCAACTCTTCGTTTTGCTCGGTATAATCAGCCACCGTTTTAGTTAATGTAGCTTTTTCTGTTTTTAACCCTGTGTTTTCATTCAACACTTCTTGTTTTTCACTTTCTAGGGTTTTGGTACGAGCCACCAATTCTCCATTTTCTTCTTTCAGCTTACGAATATCGTCGTCTTTTACAGCCAAAAAGTTTTCGTATTCTTTGATTTTTGCTTCGTAGTTTTTAACCGAGAAGTTCAAATCAGATTTCAACTTTTTCTTATCTTGCTCCAACTGAGCTTTTACTTTTTCTAGCTCTGAAATATTACCTCCCAACACCTCAATCTCTGCAATTTTCGAGTCTAATACCTTAGCTATAGAATCTAGTTTTATTTGTGTAGACGACAACTGTTCTACTTTGGTTGTCAATGATTTCTGTAATTCGAAGGTTTCATTTCTTGCACCTATAAACAAGTAACTCAATAAAGCAATGATACCCACTGTAACACCTAATGCGGCTTTGAAGAACGTCTGATTATTATTTGTTTCCATAGTAATTTGCTATTTAAAGTGTTAAAAGATTGTTTATGATTTAACTTAGTTAGTAAGGATAAATTTAATTAGTTACCATTTTTTGTTCGTTTTCTGATAGCAAAACAACTACGCATACTTTAAAGGCGAGTTAAATCGACCTTAAATTTAGCTTAAAATGAAAAGTTTTTTTTAAGAAGCCTAGTATAAAAATCCACAATATATTGAAATACAATACATTAGTAACCCAAGACAATCTATCAAGTAGTATATAATAGTAGAAAAAAGAGAAGGAAATTAATAGTTAGATAAAGCAAATAAATTATGAAGCCATAAAACAAGCAGATTCAAAGTATTTAAAATGGGGGTATCAATCTGTAAGAATCGTGACCTTTTAGCAAAAGGGTCACGATTCTAGGGAAAACTAGCTCAAAGACAAGGGAAACTGCAGTATAAAGGTTGTTCCTTTACTGGACGACTGAACGCTTACTTTCCCTCCGTGCAATTCTGTGATTTTGGAGACAATCGTTAGGCCAACACCATGCCCTTGTACCGACTGAGCGGTGGCGTTACTTCGATAAAATGGTTCAAAAATATTGGGTAAATCTTTGGACGGAATTGCTGGGCCATCGTTGAAAAAAGCCAATTGAAGGTATTTATCGAATACTTCAAAATCAATTTTTACCGTATTGTTTTCAGAAAACTTACAAGCGTTGTCCATCAAATTCATCAATACTACCTTCAAGGCAGCCTCATTTCCATTAACCACCAGCGATTCCTCTTCGTCAGGAAAATTCACAAAATTGATATTTACCTGATAGTTTTCATGCCACTTTTGGACTTGTCCTTTGGCTTCCCACAAAAGTTCGTCCATTCGTACAGGTACTTTGGCCAACGATTGGGCATCCACAATCGTGTTAGCTAAGTTTAATAGCGTATTAGTCAACTGCGTAAGTGTTCGGGTGTCCTCTTTTAGCGATTCTAGCATTTGTTGGTACACTGGCAACGACCGTGGCTGCATTAGGGTTACCTCCAACTGAGCATACATTTTGGTAAGTGGGTTTTTGAGTTCGTGCGATACATTGGCAATGAATATTTTCTGTGTGAGCAACGTTTGCTCTACTCGGTCGAGCAAGCGATTGAAGGTATCGACCAACAGCCCTATTTCGTCTGAACGATTGGGGTGTTCAACTCGCTTTTCTACATTTTTAGGAAAAATCTCGTTGACTTGTTTGATAATCGTAGACATTGGAGCAAGAGCCTTACCTGCAAATAACCAGCCACTTAACCCCACCATAAGTACCCCCACCAGTATCATTACTATTAATATTTTTCGCAGGTCTGACAAGGCCTCTTTTCCTGCATAGTCAATAGCACTAACAATCACCCAATTGTTATACCCAGCATGCTGAATAGCCATACCAAACACCTGATATTCGCCTATAATCTTGTAAGTACTCGTAAGCGACGATATTACATAAGGAAGTACATTTTCGTGTACAATTTCGTTGCCCTGATTGGTCGAAAATATAAATTGATGGGTTCTATCGCTATACACCGAAATACTTTCTTTGTACAAAATCTCTTTGTCCGATACATTTACTAATTTAAAAACTGTAGTATCGGCTGCCTGTATTTCAAAAAGCAACGTTGCCGTAGTAACGGCACTATCTTGTAGCCGTTTATAAAAGCGTTTTTCGAGATATAATTTGCTAAAAAAATAAACACCTACAGAGAAAAAAATGAGTATTGCTGTTACTAAAGCAATAAATTGATTGGTAAGTCGAAAGCGTATATTCATTTTTATAACATTACTTTGAGGACATAGCCCATGCCTATTTGTGTATGAAGCAATTTGGTAGAAAAGTCTTTATCTATTTTTTTTCGTAAAAAATTAACATACACTTCTATTACATTTGTGCCTGTATCGAAGGTGACATCCCAGATTTTCTCGGCCAACTCGGCTTTTGAAATAACCCTTCCTTGGTGCCTAATAAAATACTCTAAAAGGGTAAACTCTTTGGCTGTCAATGGAATATCCTTCCCACTTCGGCTAACGGCCTTCATGTCTAAATCCATCTCCAAATCAGCAATTCGTAGTACATTGGATGTCTGAATAGTGGTATTTCCACGACGAGTCAAAGCCCTAATACGGGCTAATAATTCCCGAAATTCAAAAGGTTTGGCCAAATAATCATCGGCACCAGCGTCGAGCCCTACAATTTTATCGTCGGTAGTACCCAATGCCGTTAGCATCAGTACAGGCGTAGAAATCTGAGCCTCACGGATTTTTCGGCATAGCTCTAGGCCATTAAAAACAGGTAAAATAATATCTGAAATAATCAAACTGTAGGGATTGCGTATAGCCAACTGAAAACCCATAGCACCGTCGTAGGCAATGTCTACCTCGTAGTGTTGTTCTTCTAAGCCCTGCTGAATAATCTGCACGGTTTTTACTTCATCTTCTATCAATAAGATTCTCATAAGCTGACGGGGGTATGATTTATCAAAATTAAGGATATTTATCTCGAAATGGTAGCCTTAAAGCTTTAATGTAGGCAATTCTGATGGGCTAATGTATTGTTAGAACCTGTTTTTTTCACAGAAAATTCCCCGACTACCTACTATTTTCAACGATTTCGGCCTATCTTTAAGTAACAACAACAAACCGTTATACTAATATATTATTATGAAAAAACTAATTACGTCTTGCTTTGCCCTCGCCATTGGAGTTTCGGCTTATGCCCAAAAAATCAACCCTACCGAACAAAAAATCGTTAATTATATCGATGCCAAATTTCCCCAAACCGAAGCACTACTTAAACAAGTCGTTAATATCAACAGTGGTACACTCAATATTGCTGGCGTGAAGCAAGTGGGCGATATTCTTAGACAAGAATTTGATAAAATTGGTTTTAAAACCGAATGGGTTACATTGCCCGATTCGCTCAAAAGAGCTGGACATTTGGTAGCTGAACGCAAAGGAAAAGCAGGCAAAAAACTTTTTTTGATTGGCCATCTCGATACTGTTTTTGAGAAAGAAATGACCTTTTCGCCTTATACCTATCTCAACGATTCTACTGTGACGGGTCAAGGTGTAAACGATATGAAAGGGGGTGATATTGTTATTTTAGCAGCTTTGCAAGCACTTTATAACAATGGCTTGCTCGATAATACTTCTATTACGGCTTATTTTACGGGCGATGAAGAAAGTGCTGGCCGCCCCACTTCGATAAGCCGCAAGGATTTTATTGATCGAGCCAAAACTCACGATATTGCCCTGGCTTTTGAAACCGCCGTAAGCCTTCACACCGTAGCTACAGCTCGCCGTGGGGCAAGTGGCTGGCAGCTCAAGACTTATGGCAAAACAGGGCATTCGTCTAGGGTATTTAGTCCTGAAATGGGCTATGGGGCTATTTATGAGTCGGCTCGGATTTTAAATGAGTTTAGAGAAAAACTGAGCAGTGAAAAATACCTCACCTTCAACCCTGGCCTCATTTTGGGTGGTTCAGAAATTAACTACAACGAAGCAAAAGCCAATGGTACGGCTGTCGGAAAAACCAATATTATTTCGCCAGAAGTAGTTGTCAATGGAGATTTAAGGTTTTTGACCGAAACCCAAAAGAATAATGCTCGTGAAACCATGAGGACTATTGTTGCCAAAAACCTTACCGAAACCAAAGCTGAAATTTCATTTTCGGACGGCATTCCTGCTATGGAGCCTACTGCCGCAAACGAACAGCTTTTGGGGGTACTCAACAAAGTAAGTAAAGATTTGGGCTATGGCGACGTAAAGGCTGGTGACCCGGGTTCTCGTGGTGCTGGCGATATTTCTTATGTGGCTCAGTATATGGCTTGCTTAGATGGCCTAGGAGCTTCGGGAAAAGGAGCACACGCCCCTGGCGAAACCCTCAATATCAAAGAGTTACCTGCTCTTATTAAAAGAACGGCTGTGTTGTTGTATCGCCTTAGCAGATAAACATACCAAAAAGAGGACGTTGATTTGCCGTTTTTTACCAATAATGCTATGATTCGTACTAAAACAAATACCCCTCCTCATCATGATACAGGATTTGAAAAATTTCTTCATATTGCTTGTCCTTCATCAAAGGAAAACTATTGCGTACAACTTCATACAGCAAATTAGGTATATTGGTACAGGGTTGGGCTAACCAACTTTTGCCTTTACTTTTATCCGTAATCGTGCAAAGCACAAGGTGATTGAAAAGTTTTATCGTGGTCTATTCAGGAAAACTTTTCAATTACTTCTATTTTATAATTGAGAACAGCCGAGCAATATAAACAAAGAAAATCCTGAAAGCCTTGTAGTTTATTCCTTTTTCTTGATAACCTACAGTCTATTGCCCAAATATTGTTCTTGGCTCTACCCTAGCAGAAAATACATTAACAAAATCACCCAAAACTTAACTATGATGTTTTTCAAAAAAACAATCTTTGCTTTGGCCTTATTAATAGGGTTTTCGGGCATTGCTCAAAACAAAAAAGGTAAATCACAAAGCCTTTTTAATCAACAAGACCTTACTGGTTGGAAAATCTACGGTACAGAAAAATGGTATGTAGATAATCGAGAACTAATCTGCGAAAGTGGCCCCGACAAGGAATATGGCTATTTGGCAACAGAACAAACCTTTCAAGATTTTGAACTGACCCTTCAGTTTAAGCAAGAGGCCGATGGCAATAGTGGTGTATTTTTTCACTCAAGTATTGAGGGTACAAAAATCACTGGCTGGCAGGCCGAAGTTGCACCTACTGGCCACTGGACAGGCGGTATTTACGAATCCTATGGGCGTGGATGGCTCATAAAGCCTACCGATGACAAAGATAAGGCCTTGAAAATGGGTGAATGGAATACCATGAAAATCAAAGTACAGGGCAATTTGGTAACAACTTGGCTCAATGGTACTGAAATGATTAGCCTGAACGATGAGAAAATTGGTTCGAGGAGTGGTTCTATTGCCCTACAAATTCATAGTGGCGGAGGAATTAAGGTGAAATGGCGAAAAATTAAAATCAAGGAATTATAAATCCTTGAGTGCAATAGCTCTATTGCTCTCAAGGACGATCACAATTTTTCACCAAACGATAAATCTCCTGCATCTCCCAAACCTGGTACAATATAATATTTGCTATTGAGATGCTCGTCTACAGCTCCAACAAACAGCTCAACATTTGAAATGTTTTCTTGTAAAAAACGTATTCCTTCGGGTGCAGCAATAGCCGCCGCCATAATAACCCGAGCAGGCGTACCATGTTGCAACAAAGCCTGATACGATTTTAACAACGATTTGCCTGTAGCCAACATTGGATCTATCAAAATTATCGTTTTATGCGTCAACGATGGGCAAGCTAAATAATCCATCTGAATTTCAAAGGTTTCGTCGGGATTGTGTTTGCCTCGATAAGCACCAATAAAGGCATTTTCGGCTTTGTCAAAAAAATTTAAAAACCCTTGATGAAAAGGCAAGCTCGCTCGTAGAATTGCTACTAAAACAGGCTGTTCGGTCAACAAGTGGGTTGGGGCAATAGCCAAAGGCGTTTGTATTTCGGCAGGATGAAAAGTCAATTGTTTAGACACCTCATAGGCCAGTACCTCGCCCAAACGCTCCATATTTTTCCGAAAACGCATCGAGTCGGTTTGGATATTGGTATTGCGCATTTCGGCAATGAAATGATTTGCAATAGAATTTTGTGCTTGTAAAATAAACATGATACAGGAGATGGGCTTTTGGATGAATCTATCAAATTTAGGCTTTTAACAGGGAAAATGAAAGCACAAATACAGCTTGTCGTTACCCCAACAGCATTTGGAAGCGATGCTTGACTTATTTTTTAACATTAATTTTAACTACTTTTTTCTTGTATTTAATAGAACCTTTGCAATTTTGACCTCAATCATACTACCAATAAACGCATGAAAGCCCCATTTTCTTCTTTTTCCAGACCATTACGTCTGCTGTTTTGTATCTCCTTTTTCTTAGTTAACCATTCATTATTTGCTCAGAAAAAAGTCATTTTCGTTATTGTAGACGGTATTCCTGCCGATGTAATCGAAAAAGCACCTACGCCCAATATTCGTAAAATAGCCGCTATTGGCGGTTTTCGTAGGGCTTATGTAGGCGGACAAAAAGATACTTACTCGCAAACGCCAACCATATCGGCGGTTGGTTATAATAGCCTTTTAACTGGTACTTGGGTAAATAAACACAATGTTTGGGGCAACGACATCAGTAAACCCAACTATCATTACTGGACTATCTTTAGATTGTTTAAGGAGCAATATCCTACTAAAAAAATTGGTGTATTTTCGACTTGGCTCGACAACCGCACCAAACTTATTGGCGAAGGGCTTCCTCAAACAGGCCACCTTAAAATGGATTATGTGTCGGATGGCTACGAACTTGATACTGTAGCATTTCCACACGACAAACTTAGTGGTTATATCCATCAAATAGATGAAAAAGTAAGCGACGATGCAAGTGCCTGTTTGCTCAAACAAGCTCCTGATTTATCGTGGTTGTACATGGAATATTCTGATGACATGGGCCATAAATTTGGCGATAGCCCACAATTAAACCAAGCCATAGAATATGTTGATAATCAGATAGGTAAACTGTGGAATTCAATAGAAGAACGTCAAAAGAAATTGAAGGAAGATTGGTTGATTATAATAACCACCGACCACGGGCGAGATGCCAAAACAGGCAAAAACCACGGTGGCCAGTCTGACAGAGAGCGTACTACTTGGATAGCTACCAACGCTGCTCAGCTTAATAGTTATTTTAAAAACGAACAGCCCGCTATTGTAGACATTATGCCAACGATTGCCCATTTTCTGTCGGTAAAAATCCCACAAGACAAGGCTTTTGAAATAGATGGTGTGGCTCTAAACAAAGCTATTTCGGCTATTCACCCAACTGCAACATTAGGCCCCCAAAGCCTAGATATTACATGGACAGCCCTAGAGAAAAAGGGTAAAGTAAAAGTTTGGCTTAGTACCAGTAATAATTTTGAAGAAGGTGGCAAGGATAATTATATTTTGTTAGATACTGTAGCTTTGGCTCAGGAAAAAATCAGTATATCTAAAGACAAAATACCTGTGTCTAACTTTTATAAAATTGTGTTAGAAGCTCCCAACAATACCCTTAATCGTTGGATTGTTCTCAAATAAAACCCTCATTTATCAGTCTCAGTGGCGTTTATAACGTCGCTGAGACGTTACCTTGCTCCTAGCTATTTTGATTCTCGTACGATATTGATAAGTTTGTAATATGAAACCCAAGCTATCATCCTTCATATTACATTCTATTCCTGGCCTTTCTTTTATGGGGTTAATCTATGTATTTACACCCGAAGATTTACTGGTTTGGGACAAGCTCAAGCAAAATCCCCACGAGCTTAGCAATTTGTTTTCATATAGCTTAATGTTTATCATTTTTTACCTGAACTACTATTTGTTCACGCCCAAGCTCTATTTTACCAAAAAACACATTCCTTTTTTACTGGTATTATCATTGAGCTTTGGCATAATATATATTGTATCTAACCAAATCAATTGGCCCTATTTTTTGGGAAGCAATACCACCGAGCCTTCTCTTCCAAGGCATTTTTTGCCATTGTCGCCACCTCCTCCACCTCAATACGAGCATGCTCCTCCTCATTTCGATTCGATGAGTCCACCAAGTACCAAATTCGATTTTGGCAAATCAATTATTATCTATTTACTAGGAATCTTATTTACAACCTTGTTCCGAACAAGGCAATACCAACTTGATTTGTACAAAGACAAAACTGATGTAGAGTTACGCTTTCTTAAATCGCAAATCAACCCTCATTTTTTATTTAACTCGCTCAATACGATTTATGCTTTGGCGATTGAGGAAAAAGCGTTTAAGTCTAGCTCAGCTATTATCAAACTATCGGGAATGATGCGTCATGTGATTATGGAGGCCAATCATCATTGGGTTTCGCTCGACAAAGAAATAGAATACATTAGCCATTATGTAACCCTACAAAAAATGCGTTTTGCCGAAACAGCCGATATTCATTTTCAGGTAGAAGGTATCCTAAAACAATATAGAATAGCTCCTCTTATTTTGATACCATTTATTGAAAATGCTTTTAAATATGGAATTAATCCCGAAAATAGTTCGCCTATTGATATAAAAATCAAGCTGCACGAAAGCCATTTACAGCTTTGGGTACAAAACAACCTACATGCCAACCAAACGCATTTGTACGAAGGTACAGGCTTGGGAATTTCTAATACCAAGAACCGCTTGGCATTATTGTACCCTAATCAATATACCCTTATAATAAACAAATCTGAAGATACTTTTACGGTAGAACTAAACCTTAATTTAAGCTCTCATGACATCAATTAAAGCGATAGCCCTCGACGACGAACCGCCAGCACTGAAGGTTTTGGCAAGCCTGTGTTCGACTGTAGACCGTATCGAGCTTTTAAAAACCTTTACGAGGCCATCAGAGGCACACGAATATTTGAAAAACAATCCTGTAGACTTGCTGTTTTTGGATATCAATATGCCTTCTATTACAGGAATTGAGTTTTTCAACAGTATCCAGCAGCCTATTCTTTTAATTTTTACAACGGCTTTTAGTGAATATGCTTTGGAAGGTTTCAATTTACAGGCTATTGATTATTTGCTAAAACCTATTACGCCCGAACGATTTCGGCAGGCTTGCGAAAAAGCAATTCTTTATTTTGAAAATATTCATAAAAAAGAATTGCTACCCAACTTTATCAATATTCGAGCAGATTATGCTTTGCACAAAATTGCTACCAATGAAATTTGGTTTGTTGAGGCTCTCGACGATTATATCAAAATACACTACGGACAGCCCAAACCCATTGTTGCTAGAATGACCTTGAAGACTATTTTACAAAAACTGCCTCCCGAGCAATTTGTTCGTATTCATAAATCCTATATTGTGGCTTTCAACAAAATCACACACATCCGAAATCGAGTAGCCTACTTGGAAGAATTTAAAATTCCGATTGGACAAACTTATGAAAAAGAGCTTTTCAATAAGCTTAGAACTTAACTTTTCAGAATACACAACAATTCTTTTGATTAACCGACAAAAAAATGGCGTTCACCTCAATTCTGAGACTAAAGGCAACAAAGTAGCTACCAAAGCAGTCTACTACAATATAATCTGGAAAGAGCTTTCGAGTATAAATCACTTTGTTAACCCCAATAACATCAGCCATGAAAAGAATTGATTTTTTAAAAAGAGCAGGTTTAGGATTACTTACAGCCAAAGTAGCTGTTGCATGCAAAACTGAAGATGTATCGCCTACCACCACTACAACTACCACTGGTAGCACTACCACTAGTGGCACTACCAATACCAATTGTACCAGCACTCCGTCCGAAACAGAGGGGCCATTTCCAACAAAATCGCCTTCTACTTTGGTAAAAAACGATATTACCATGGATAGAACTGGCACAAAGTTGACTATCAATATTACGGTTCAAAATAAAAATAGTAGTTGTGCTGGTTTAGCTAATGCTTTAGTCGACATCTGGCATTGCGATGCTCAAGGCAATTACTCTGAATACGGTGGTACTAATATGCAGACAACCAACTACACTTCTGTTCACTTCCTGAGAGGCCGCCAAACAAGTGATTCTGCAGGTTTGGTAACATTTACCAGTATTTATCCAGGTTGGTATTCGGGGCGAGCTCCACATATTCACGTTCATATTTATAACAGTGCTGGCAAATCTTTGCTGGTTACACAAATTGCCTTTCCCGAAGATATTAGTAAGATTGTATATGCACAAGGTGTTTATGCTAGCCATGGCCAAGCAGATACCACGAATGCAAGCGATAATGTATTTGGCGACGGCGTAACCTACGAAATGTCGGAAGTGTCGGGCAATACTGCCGATGGTTTTGTACTAAAACATAATATTGTGGTTTCGGCTTAGTAAGCCTGCTACTTTGTAGCCATGATATAGGGTTTCTGGATTGCGAGTGATCTGGTGATAGTAACAAATAATTCCTCAATCAAAATACTCACAATCCAGTATTCTTAGCTTATTCACAAAGTACTTGCTGTTAAAGAACTTTTAGCGCTATCCAATCAATTATGAGTAAAGGAACAATTCAGTTATGTTATCGCAAAATTATTGATAGCACCTCCACCAAACTCTGGGAGCAATATGTGTTTCAAGATACTTACATGGAGTTTTTTATGAAAGCACAGTACTATAACCAAGATGGCAAATACCAAACCTACCAAGAGCTAGTCGATAATATACCCAATGCCAGCCAATTACCATTTTTGGTAAGTACAGCAGCACATGGCTATATTTTACAGCTCAAAGGGATTGTGCCAGACATTACCAATACTTTCGGGAAATTATGCTTGCCCTTTGAACAATACCAATTCGATATTGTACATTCGCATATTAGCGACAAACAGCAACATAAAATTGCCATTTACTTTTATAGTAACCCCCTTGTATGGCTCGATTCGATTGGCGACCAAATCCTCATTAGCTACAATACCAATAATCAAAAAGACACCTTCGAGACAGACTTGCTCAGACTACAGCCATATTTAAGTATTACATCGTTCAAACCAGTTTCAAACGTATGATAACTCCAAGTGAAGCCTATATTTTTTTAGGCGATAACCAGCTAGTCGAACAGAATGAAGTCATGCAAACTACTTTGATATGGCCCCCAAATACAAAGTCCAATTGGCAATTGACATCGCTCAAAAGTCATATTTTGTTACCCAAGGTACAGCATAATTTTTTGGTAGAAACACCAAAAGAAATCGTAATCATTCCTTATATCGGCGATTTACAGTGGGTTAATCCCCACAATAACCTACAACTAGAAGAGAACCAGTCATTGAGGTTTTATGCAGATGCTATGACTGATTATCAAGTAATAAACCCCTACAATGACGAGGCTGTTTGCTTTTTTACAGCTACTTTAGAAAAGCCCTTTATGAATCAGGCTATTGAAATTCATCCGATTGAGGTACAGAAACAATTAAATACAATGATGGCCATAAATAGCCAAAAGAACAGTTGGATTGGACAGTTTGACGGGAGGGCTGAAGGCTCAATAACAACCAAATCACTAAACCATGCTGTATTGGCCTACGTAATAGACGGTGTATTTGAAGTGCAAAATAGGCTATTACATGCACAAGATGCTCTTTTATTAACAGCGACAAATCAAGTAGATTTTGAGGCTTTATCAAATAATGCTTTAATTCTTTTTTTTGAAATAGAAACCCTCGTATAAACTTGTTATACGAGGATATTCTAACCTATCTATCACCAATTACTACTTCTTGCCTAATTTAAAACCTAATTTCAAGCCCAAGAAAAGAGCAATGTCGTTGCTCGAAGCATTGGTATTGTCTACAATCTTTCCAACAAACTTATGTCCATCGGGTAAGGTAGCACTTGGGGTTGTAACACCTACTGTTCCATTGAGGCGATCTGTAAAAGTAAAATTTGATTGTGCCACAAACGATAATTTAGTTTTGTCCGATAATTTCCAGCCTAGCTCTACTCCTACAGGAATGATAAAGTCACTTACTCCTGTTGGGTTATCGGCCGTACCCGCAGCGTAACGAATTACTTTTCCGTTTTGGCTTACTTGTGGATTATAAAAAATCATACCAACACCCACAAACGGAGCAAAAGACACTTTACCCTTAGAATTAGCATCTCGAACAGCTTTCGCTAAATCATATTTACCTAATACCGAAACCTGAAAAAAACTAGTAGTACCAGTATAGTTATACCCTTCATACGCCTTGGTATCGATTGAACCGAAGTCTAAATTGAGCCCTAAATCAAAATTTTGGCTAAGATTTTTCTCTGCAAAGACACCATATACCAAGCTTCCACCAAACTTTTGACCATCGCCAGCAATAGCACCAAAACCAGACTTTACCCCTACTAAAAAAGGTTTTTCAATTGTGGTATCATTGCTATTTTGAGCCATACTCGCAAAACCAATGATTGATAATGCAAGACATAATATGTTTTTCTTTTTCATAATTTTTTTTTGATATTGTTTTGGAAAAAATAGCATTCTCCTTTGAAGAAGAATGCCCTATCAATTCATTGTAGAACTGTCTAAATGTATGATAGAACTATTTAAGAAAATGTACATTTTGCTTGTTTGTAAGACCACACCCTCAAACCAAAGTCACGTTTTTTTTGTTTTACTTAGCAAAAACAGTACAAAACACCAAAAAAAACACACCAACTACTTGTTTTAGCTGACCAATGGCCATAAAAAAAGGTAAGGTTTTTTGCCCCTTACCTCTCTAAAACAGCACAAAGCTGTTGTTATTTATCAACTTTTGTTCCGATTAAATCCTTATTTTTTGAAAGTGATTGCCTTTACTGGTTGAATTCTGGTAATTACAAAAGTAGGAATAGTCAGTACCAAAATCACCAATGAAATAGTAGCAATATTGAGCAATAAAATAACCCACCAGTTCATCATTATAGGTACTGTACTCATATAATAATTGGCAGGGTCGAGGGGTATGAGTTTGAAGTGTTGCTGCAATAAACAAAAGCCTATGCCTAGTATATTACCATAAATCAACCCTTTGAATATCATGGTAAAGCCACTCCAAAGAAAGATTTTTCTAATTTGCCAATTGGAGCTTCCTAAAGCCTTAAACAAACCAATCATTGGAGTTCTTTCCATCATGAGTACCAACAAAATTGAAATCATATTGAAACATGCTACAAATAGAATCAGGGTCAAGAAAATCACCATATTTCTGTCGAGCATACCCAGCCAGTCAAATAGACCCATAAATTTATCGGTCACCTTTTCAAGCTTCATGTCGGGCTGTAGTTTATCCTGAATGATTTTGGCCGAAGCGTCAATTTTAGTAAAATCTTTGACATAAATTTCATAATTCCCCACCGAATCAGCCCCCCAGCCATTGATTCGTTGAATCAATCCGAGGTCGCCAATAATCAGATTTTTGTCAAACTCTTCCAAGCCTGTTTCATAAATACCCGAAACAGTTAGCTTGCGAGGGCGGTCAGGAGCATTCAAAAAATAAATAATAGCATTGTCGCCAACCCCCAATTCAAGTTTGTCGGCAATCAGCTTACTCACCAAAATATCTTTTGAATAAGATGAATCTGAAAATTGAATAGGTTTCCCATCTATCATGGCCGACTCAAATCTGGCAAAATCAAAATCAGTGCTAATTCCTTTCATTACCACTCCCAGCATATCTTCCTTAGTTTTTAGAATACCTGCTTTATGAGCTGACACTTGTAAATGAGCAATATCTTGCACATTTTTATAATGTCTATACAAATCAGCATGTTTGGTAATAGGATATTCTTCAAAAGATTCATTGGCCGAAAACTTAGCTACCTTGATATGAGGTGTAATACTAAACAGCTTTTGCCGAATAGCATCCTTAAAGCCAAATAATACCCCAAAGGCCACAATCATTACGGTTAGGCCCAAAGCAATACTTCCAACACCGATTTTGGTAACTGTAGCAGAAAAAGAGGTAGATTTAGTATTTTGTATGCGTTGTGATATAAACTGAGGAAAATTCATGACGTTATGTTATAGATTACCTAGCAGAGAAACGATATTTTTTATGAAAACTTATAGCTTTGGCACATCTCCTACCAATTCGTTCCAACTTTACAAGGTCTTTTCACTAATTTTGATAAAACAATACAATTATTAACTCAATCGTATTGTGGCTGTCGGTAAAAGAACACGATATGAGTGTTGTTTAACCATATTTAATCAATCATTCACGTAAGTTTTACAAATAAAAGACAAATGTTCCGATTCATCAAACATACTCTGGCATTCTATTTAGTTTTTGTACTCGCAGCATGTGCCAGTACAAGCCCAAAAACATCGACTAGCTTACAAACAGGAGCTGAACAAGTCAATGAATATTTGCCTTTATTGAAGGGCAAAACCGTCGCCTTGGTGGTCAACCATACCACTACCATTGGCAAAACCCACTTAGCCGATTCGCTAAAGTCGCTTGGTATTAATATCAAAACTATTTTTGCCCCTGAGCATGGCTTCAGGGGTACTGCCGACGCTGGCGAACATGTAAGTAATGGGGTCGACAAAAAAACGGGTATTCCGATTGTGTCGTTGTATGGCTCTAACAAAAAACCCAAGCCCGAACAACTTGCAGGCATTGATATTCTGATTTTTGATATTCAAGACGTTGGTGCTCGTTTTTATACTTATACTTCTACGATGCACTATTTGATGGAAGCTTGTGCCGAAAACAACAAACCTCTCTTGATTTTGGACCGCCCCAATCCTAATGGACATTATGTTGATGGCCCCGTATTAGACCGCAAATTTGCCTCTTTTGTTGGCCTCAATCCTGTACCAATTGTACATGGCTGTACTGTAGCCGAGCTAGCATTATTAATTAACGGAGAAGGTTGGCTAAAAAATGGTGTAAAATGCGACCTTAAAATCGTAAAATGCAAAAATTATACGCATAATACTCCGTACGCTCCTCCTATTGCTCCGTCGCCTAATATGCCTAATCTACAGTCGATTTTGTTATACCCTTCTATTTGCCTTTTTGAACCTACCGAAGTAAGCGTAGGCCGTGGTACAGACCTACAGTTTCAGGTGATTGGCTCGCCTCATCCTTTTGACGGTGCTTATACATTTACGCCTGTAGATAAGCCCGGAGCTAATAATCCACCCCAAGAAGGGGTTTTGTGTTATGGCTTGAACCTTTCAAAAATTGATGCTACTCAGATGGGGCTTACTCTGAAATACGTCTTAGATTTCTATAAAAAATCGCCCAATAAGGAAAAATTCTTTACCAATGCGTCGTTCTTTGACAAGCTCGCTGGTACCGATATACTCAGAAAACAATTGGCAGAAGGCTTAACCGAAGAACAAATTCGTCAGTCTTGGCAAAAGGATTTAGACCACTACAAGGCTATTCGTAAAAAATACTTGCTTTACCGTTAAATCAAAATTGGGTATTATTCCTTGTCTTTAAAGTATACTTCGTTACTTTTACTAGGTTGGTATTATCAATCTTTATTTTTGTAACGAAGTATATCTTAGGGTATTACTATATACACTATATTAAAAATTAAGTGAAAAAAACGCCTCCCTTTCATTCAATACTACGCCTAGGCATGAAAATGCTGATATGTATTACCATACCATTATTGGCCATTTGGGGACTCAAAAATGTGTATTTCAAGCATTTATCATTCTCACACAACATGTATTTAGCAAGTATCATTGATAAACAACATTTACTTGATTCTGTACCTTCTCCACGAATTGTTTTGATGAGTGGCTCGTGTATGGCATTTGGTATCAATAGCGATATTTTAGAGAAAGAATTTGAAATACCCGTTGTTAATATGGCTTTGCATTATAATCTAGGCAGTAGGTTTATGATGAATCAGCTAAAACAAAATATCCGAAAAGGCGATATTATTATCATTTGTTTAGAATACAATATACTTTCGGAGGGCGAGCCTGAAGAACAATATATTGCTGCCGAGTTTTATCAGCCTGCTAGCCAGTGGGTTGCAGGTAAAACAAAAAAAGAAAAAGTATTACGTTATTTTGCACACTGCCTCAATGCCTCGCATTTGTTACTGGGCTATTGCCTAGGCAAACACGACGAAGTACCAACGGTTAATGACTCGACCTCTATATTCTACAGAAACTGTTTTTCAGCCAAAGGCGATATGATTGGTCATCTCAACAACCCTTCGTACTTGTTGCAAGCTCTGCCTATCAATCGCAATAATGTAGATTTTAGAGAACCTATCAAAGATGTTAACGAGTTTGTGGAGTTTTCCGAGCAAAAAGGAGCCAAAGTATTATACACTTTCCCAAGCTACTGTCAGAGTAATTTTGAGGAAAATAGACATCGTATTCATTTTATAGAAAATCAACTACGAGCAAAACTAAAATGCACAATTGTTGGACAGCCCGAGTCGGGTGTGATGGACGACAAGCTGTTTTTTGATAATATCTATCACCCCAATGCCGAAGGACGTAAAATCTGGACGTATCGCTTAGTAGAAGCACTGCAATATATTTTGTAGATAGGCTGTATGTGTTTCTTCTTTACTATCAATAATACGCTACTGTTATTGCGTATCATCATTTTTACGAGATTATGCTTTTTAATTCATTAGAGTTTTTACTATTTTTTCCTATTGTTACGATATTGTATTTTTTAATACCGTATCGGTTCAGATGGCTGTTGTTATTAGTGGCAAGCTGCTATTTCTATATGGCTTTCGTACCTATTTACATGCTTATTCTTGGTTTTACCATTATTATCGACTATTTCGCAGGGATTTATATAGAGCAATCGGAAGGGAAAAGGCGTAGGCTGTTTCTTGTGATGAGCTTAGTGGCCAACATTGGGGTACTAGCTGTATTCAAGTACTATAATTTTATCAACGATAATATTACGTGGCTGCTCAAAGGCTTTGCTCTTCAAAACCCCATTCCTTATTTACATATTTTGTTACCTATTGGGCTTTCTTTTCACACCTTTCAGGCCATGAGCTATACCATTGAGGTATATAGAGGACATGAAAAAGCCGAACGCCATTTTGGGATTTATTCGCTGTATGTGATGTTTTATCCGCAACTGGTAGCGGGGCCTATCGAACGCCCCCAGAATGTCCTGCATCAGTTTCATGAAAACTACGATTTCGATTACCAGCGAGTTACCGATGGCCTAAAACTAATGGCATGGGGAATGTTCAAAAAAGTGGTTATTGCCGACCGCCTAGCCAGTATGGTTGGGCAGGTGTATGACCACCCTTATCAATACACAGGGATACCCTTATTGGTAGCTACGGCCTTGTTTTCAATACAGATATTCTGTGATTTTTCGGGATATTCAGATATTGCTCTGGGCTCGGCTCAGGTAATGGGCTTTACATTAATGAAAAACTTTGACCGCCCTTATTTTTCTAAAACCATTTCAGAGTTTTGGCGACGCTGGCATATTTCGCTATCTACTTGGTTTAGAGACTATCTGTATATTTCTTTGGGAGGCAACCGAGTAAGCAAATGGCGAAAAGAATTTAACTTATTTGTGGTATTTTTGGTCAGTGGTATTTGGCATGGAGCTAGCTGGAACTTTATTATTTGGGGAGCTATTCATGGTTTTTATTTAATTTTTGCCAACCAAACAGCTCATATTCGAAATACGATTGTTCAACAAATTGGTATCAAAAAATGGCCTACCTTTTACAAAATCGTACAAATTGCTACGGTTTTTGGTCTTACCAGTTTTGCTTGGATATTTTTCAGGGCAAAAGATTTTGCTACGGCTTCTTATATTGTAACACACCTCTTCACGGGTTTTCCACAACAACTTCACCAGTTAGCCAACTGGGCATTTATTACCGACAATATTATGCTAGGCAAAGGTGTCTTTAATTTTGTGATAGCCCTACTAGCAATAGCCCTAATGGAAACAGTTCATCTTTTACAAAGAGGTCAGCAGCTCAGAGATATTATACGACAAAAACCAAGGTATGTTCGCTGGGCTTTGTATTATGGAATTATTTTTGCCACACTTTTTATGGGAATGTACCAAAGTCAGGCTCAATTTATCTATTTTCAGTTTTAGTAAAATACCGCCCCCAATATAATAGCGATGCTTGGTTCAAGGCTCAAAAACTTGTTATAATATTATTTTTACCATTTTTTTAATAAGCAAAGAGTTTTTTTCCGAAATTTGCACCTTCTTTTCAGAATAGTAGGAGTTGAGTAGGGCATAATTGCCTAATATTCAACCGCCTAATCCCAAAGTATCATGACCGAAAAAATATTAATCCTCGATTTTGGTTCACAAGTGACTCAGCTTATTGCTCGTAGAGTCCGTGAGTTGAATGTCTATTGCGAAATTCACCCTTTCAATCATATTCCCGAAATTGGCGAAGATGTAAAAGGGGTTATTCTTTCAGGTAGTCCTTGTTCTGTACGTGAAGAAGATTCTCCAAGAGTGGATATGTCTCTTTTCAGAGGAAAACTTCCTTTGCTTGGCATTTGCTACGGAGCTCAGCTTTTGGCTCATACAGCAGGTGGCGAAGTATTCAATGCTGGCCACCGTGAATATGGCCGTGCCAAAATGACGAAAGTTCAACCATCAGACCTTTGGGCGGGTGTTTCGGAAGGTTCGCAGGTATGGATGTCGCATGGCGATACCATTATGTCTGTTCCTGAAAACTTCGAAATTATTGGCTCTACCGATTCTGTAAAGGTTGCAGCTTTCAAAATCCAAGATGAAACTACCTACGGTATCCAATTCCACCCTGAGGTAACTCACTCGGAAGAAGGAAAAGAAATGTTGAAAAACTTTGTAGTAGGTATTTGTGGTTGTTCGCAAAACTGGACAGCAAACTCGTTTGTTGAAACTACAGTAGCAGCATTAAAAGAAAAATTAGGTAATGACAAAGTAGTATTAGGCTTGTCGGGAGGTGTCGATAGTTCAGTAGCGGCAGTATTGATTCATAAGGCTATTGGCAAAAACCTTTATTGTATTTTTGTAGACAACGGTTTGCTTCGCAAAAATGAATTTGAAGAAGTATTAGTTTCTTACAAAAACCTAGGCTTAAATGTAAAAGGCGTTGATGCCAAAGAGCAATTCTATACAGCATTGGCTGGCTTGAGCGACCCTGAAGCTAAAAGAAAAGCTATTGGTAAAACCTTTATTGATGTTTTTGACCAAGAAGCTCACTTGATTGAAGATGTAAAATGGTTAGGACAAGGTACTATTTACCCCGACGTAATTGAATCAGTATCGGTAAAAGGCCCTTCTGCTACTATCAAGTCGCACCACAATGTGGGTGGTTTACCTGATTATATGAAATTGAAAGTGGTAGAACCATTGAATACATTGTTCAAAGACGAAGTGCGTTTGGTAGGTAAATCATTGGGTATCGAACCTGCTATTTTAGGCCGTCACCCTTTCCCTGGCCCAGGCTTGGCTATCCGTATTTTAGGAGATATTACTACCGAAAAAGTAGCTATTCTGCAGGATGTTGATGCTATTTTTATCAATAAATTAAAAGAAAAAGGACTTTATGACCAAGTTTGGCAAGCTGGAGCTATTCTATTGCCAATTCAGTCGGTAGGTGTAATGGGCGACGAACGTACTTACGAAAAAGTAGTTGCGTTACGTGCTGTAACTTCAGTAGACGGTATGACCGCCGACTGGTGTCACTTACCTTATGAGTTTTTGGCAGAGGTATCGAACGAAATTATCAACAAAGTTCGTGGTGTAAACAGAGTGGTATATGATATTTCTTCAAAACCACCAGCAACCATCGAGTGGGAATAGTAATACCAACCCAACATAAGTCATCCCGAATGTTAGGTAATATTAAAAGAGACCTCCTTTTTGTGTTTGTTGGGATTCGTCAAGTAAACATTGAAGAGGCTTATCAATTGCTCAAATGATAGAAAAGTAGGGGCTATTCATGCAAAAGGCGTTCGAAATTAGTTTTTCGAACGCCTTTTTATGTTAAATGACATATCTTTAGCTGCAAAGCATTGCAGCTCTACTGGTGAAAAGCATATTCAAAAATAATCACTCATCTGCAAAATCTGGGATGACTCATGTTTTAGCACCTCCTCAACATTATAGGCGTTTAAGTGAAGATTTTGAGCACTTAACAAGCCTTTCCGGAAGTTTTATCAGAATGGCTTTTATTAGAATTGCACTAAAAAATTAACAGTTTAAGTCAAACAGTTTCATAGAATATAAAATATTTTCATAATCTTTGAAAGATTAGGTAATTCTGCACTAAAACATTCAATATAATCTTTATAAATGCGCTGATTAATAAATTTGGTAGTAAATATAACATAAAATAGTGTTTAGCTTAAAGTTCCTGTATTCGGAGGTCGACAATATCCAGTAATTACGCAGGGAGGTACAAGCAAGGCGTTCACGTTTAAGAGCGTGAGCGTTGCTTTACTTTTGCGTAAAAGGAAGTCGAACTCCTCAAATACGAAGTAATAGTAAAGTTTCACGCTCTTTTTTGATATAAAAAAAACAATATTTTTTCTGCTCCACCAGTACTAATAATAGCATTTCACAAAACTATTATTTTTTGATAGATTACCGTTTTAATATTGCTACCGCTCCCTATTTTGAAGCTATTTATAAAGACCAAACATGAAAAAGTTCACACTAAGATTTTGTGCTTATTGTTCATAAGCATTCACTTTTATTGTTTTGCTCAGCAAAGCACCGTTCCAAATCCTCAAAACCCCAAAGAGCAACCCTTAGATAAGCCGATTGAGGTAAAAGAAGCTCCGAAAAAAGAAGAACCAAAACCTCCAGTTCCTGCCAATTCAAATGCTTTTGTAGGTAGCTTACCCGCAGGAAAAACGCCAACAAGTTCTCAAGATGGCACTCTTAATAATCGTATTCAAGATATTCCTGTCAATTTATTCATGGGTACTCCCATTATTGGATTACCCATTTATACGCTAACTGAAGCAGGAGGGGCAACCGTACCTATTAGTCTTTCTTACAATGCTTCGGGAATGAAAGGACATGATGTTTCATCATGGACAGGTATGAATTGGACAGCTAATTCCCTAACGCCACAGATTTCAAGAATTGTTCGGGGTATTCCAGATGAAGGAAAAGTCATTTATGAAAATAACGACTACTATTATGCCACCACTCATAAAGGATTCTATCAACATGGGCTCCATGCTGATAATGATGATGAAAATGATTCTCAGCCCGATTTATTCTTTTTAAACATCAATGGCACGAGTTATAAATTTAGTTTTGATAACTATAAAAAGGCTCATTTTTACCCAGAAGCGGACATTGATGTGCAGGTAACATGGACTCCATATACCGCATCGGGTAGCAACATATTAACCGCAGGATATTTTACCAATTGGATTGTAACTATGCCTGATGGTACAAAATACTACTTTGATGGTGCTGCAACAGAAAGTAGTTTTGAAATGGAAGCGAGTGCTTCAAAAAATATTTCAGTAGATGATTTAGATGTATATTGGACAAATGAAGCGGTAACATCGGCTTATTATCTAACCAAAATACAAACGCCTTTTGGTCATCAAACCATTTTTGAATACCATTCCACTCAATATTCTTTTTACCGTGTAGCAGAGCAACAAGCTGTTACCATTAACTGTACCTTTAACGGAATTGATAAAAAGATAAATCGGGTTTACGTTATCTCTTCAACCCTTTTTAAGATTAGTAATAGTACCCATGTGGTAGAGATAAACAAGGGTGGTTGGTCAAAAAACACCAATTACAATTATAGGTATCTCAATAATACATATCCTGCCCGTGAAGATTTAGACAATTTCTACAATTTTGCTACACCAACAGGTAGAGCATTGCATAAAATATCGGTATATGCCAAAGACGATACATCCAAAGTCTTTGAATGGAAATTTAAGTACGATTACAATACAGGAAGCGACCAAAGTAATGTATTCACCACTTTTGCGGGGTATTCTTATGACATTGTAGGATACACCCACCAAAAGCGTTTCAAACTCCGTTCAATTGAAGAGCCTGACGGCAATAAGTACACGTTTAAATACTATGATGATGGTTATGGACTACCAAGCAGGTTCACGCAAGGTCTTGACCATTGGGGCTATTTGAATGGTGCTTTGGGAGCAAATATCTTGATTGGGCAAGATGCGTTCCGTAATTGTGCCAATAATCAATATGGAAATCGTGATGCCACTAACGGATGGTCGCAATATGGAACACTTACTACTATGTCTCATTCAACAGGGAGTAATGTCTTTTTTGAATACGAAAATAATGACGCTCGAAATTATACTTCCCTCATTGGAGGAAGTCGCATTAAGAAAATTATTTATTTGGATTCGATTTCTAATCTTAAAAGAGTTAAACGATATGATTATAAACAAGTAGATGGAAAATCATCAGGTTTTCTATGTTTGAAGCCTGTATATCATTTTGATGATAAAACCAATTATTCTGGCTCTCCAAATCAATATTGGTATTCAGGCTTGTATCAACAAATTCTTTCTGAAACGGGTCGCCCTAATGTAGGGTACTCACGGGTCAAGGAAACCATTTTAACAGGAGATGAATCTGATAGTTTGGGTTATACGATTTCGGAGTTTTTACAGCCTTTAACAGAAATAAATTTGGTTGAGACAATTACCTATAATTGCGTTACCCAATATCCACCAGCTGTACCCTATCCAATTACGACTTGTGATACCAGTCGCTATTTACGCCCTTGGAAATGGTATCCATATCATGAAAATACGGTAGGCGTTCCTACTCAAGTGGCAACCTACGGTAGAAATAATCAGTTACTTTCCGTAAAAAGTAGTGTTTACACCGAACAGCAATTACAAGTTCCTATTCCAAGTAATATCCAACAAAACTATCGCTCATTTAGATTAGTAGATAAAAATTATAATTTTGAAAGAAGCTATTATGAGTTTTATAATACCTTCCATATCACTTCCGACACTACTAAAACATACAGCCAAGACGGTACTAATCCAGTGGTTAATGTGACGACCTATGAGTACCCTAATAATGCCAAACACAATCAACTTATTAAGATTTCAACCAGTGATAGTTATGGTAACACGCTTGAAAACTCCTTAAAATATGCTCCTGATTTTGATTTGGGGATGAATCCGAACCTAAGCAATAGAGAAATAAAGGGTATTTATCAGCTACAACAAAAACATATTTATACTGCGGTGATTGAAAATATCAATCGTATTAAAAATACATTTGGTGATACTTTCGTTGTAAATGCTTCTTATCAAAACTATTATGATAAGGATTCAACCACATATAGTGCAGGGTTACTAAAATCAAATTATGTCTTAGAAAATGTGCCAAGAGCTACATTTTCAGAAGCAAGCTATAATCTTAATAATACAACGTTTAGCAAAGACACCGATTATATTGTAAAAACTACGGTGGATGCTTACAATAGTATTGGACTGCCCAAACAAACTTCTATCAATTTTGGGACGGTTGCCAAAATAAATTATGATGCTACTTACCCAACTTTAGCAATCAGTCAAACCAGTAATGTTGGGCAACCATCCGAACAGACTGTAAGCACTCAGTATGCTAAAATTCTCTACGGAGCAAGCACACAAACCAATGAAAACGGCTTATCGGTTTCAAACGAATATTATCCTGATGGGAAGCTAAAACAGCAAACCGATAAAGACGGAAAGGTTTTAAAACACCTGCAATATGTTTATCGTGGTAAAGCAGATAGTGACCCAATACTCAATACATCTACGGCTTATAATCGTATCATTACTCGTATTCCACGAATTGCGACCACCGATGCTCTCAATTTGGACTTCAACCAATGTGAAATTAGGGTCCAATATCTTGATGGATTTGGGAAAACGATTGAAAATGTGGCTTATAAAGCATCACCCAATCAAAAAGATTTGATTACTGGCGTGGTTGATTACGATGCTTTTACTCGTCCTAAAAAAACATGGTTATCCGTTGAAAGTACCCAAGCAGACGGTAGTTTATTAGATACGGCTACGGTTAAATCAACTGCCAAAAGTTTTTATCAAGACCAAATGCCATACTCAGAAGTCTTTGAATATGAAGCTTCGCCATTGAGCAGAGTTCTTAAGAGCTACGGAACGGGTAAAGTATTTAGGGATAGTAGTAAATACGTTCAAAATCGTTACGAAACCGCTAATGGAATTAAAAAATTTAAGTTATTTTATAATACTGATGCCTCTTTTATTGGTACATATTCCGATTATGAATTATTAAAAACAGTCTCTACCGATGAACGGGGATATAAAGTCATTGAGTACAAAGATAAATCGGGAAATATCGTTCAAAAAGATATACAATCGAATGTAAACATCTATCTATCAGCCGCTTACGTATTTGACAAAGCAAGCAGAATCCGTTACATTCTACCCCCTAAAGCCTATAATGCTTTGGGAACACTATCGAGTATTTCTTTTGAATCGTGGTCAGAGTTCAATGAAAATGTCCATGCGTTTCGTTACGACGGTAAATCAAGGGTAATAGAAAAAAAATCCCCTGGCATTGGATGGACGAGAGTAGTTTACAATCGCCTAAATGAAGTGGTACTCAGCCAAGATGATGATGAATTAGCGAAGGCTAATACATGGAACTACGTTCAAAAAGACGGACAAGCAAGAACGGTAAGAGTGGGACAAATGGTTCTGCCAACCACTTATACTCGTACCTACCTGCAAAACCTCTTTGATAATTTTACCGATAGTCAACAGTTTGAAGAAAGAACTACCGCTTCGGGCAATGTTCGTAATTACACCAATCGTTGTTTTCCTTCGGCTCTCAGGTCTTACATCAATGATGCCACGTGGAAAAACATCTATTATTACGACGATGCTGATTGGCGGTATGCCGATGGCAATTCGGGTACAATTGCCGACTACGGTTTTCAGTCAAATCCCTACAATACAACGGCTTATTCGGCAACCAATGCCAAGGGGTTAATGACGGGTGGCTTACACAAAATTGACAATTTTGGGGATTTCCCTTTTCCAAGTAGCATATTTTACGACGATAAAAACCGACCTATTCAAAGTATTGTTTATCACGATTTATACGCTCGTAACCAAAATGATATTCAGTACAATTTCGTGGGGGAAACTCTGCAATCTCGAATGGTATATCGTAAAAGAGGGGCGAGTGATTTGATTAGAACCCATGAGCATACCCTCGACCATGTAGGGAGAAGTAAAGACATTTATTACACCCTCGTAGAAGGTACGACCAATAAAGTACCAAGATTAAAAATCAGCTCGCTATACTATGATAACATTGGAAGATTAAAGGGCAAAATCATTCAACCCAATGCCAATGTGGTCAGTAGCGTTCAATCTGGCTCTTGGACTACGCCAAGTGTTTGGGCGAATAACGCTATACCAAGTCTTACTACTCCTGCGGTCATTAATACAGGGCATACCATTACCATTCCTGCTAATACAACCGTACAAGCAGGTACATTGTATGATGCAGGTACGCTTAAATTCCTTCTGAATAGTAAATTAGAAATGGGTACGCTCGCTCCCGTTAGAGGTGCTGGCTTGCAAGTGATTGAGTACGCTTATAATGTACGGGGGCAATTAAGAGGCGTAAATTTAGATGCTTCGGGAAATCCACAAGTAGCTACCGAAAAACTCTTTAGTTACAAATTGGATTATCACGAAAACGGTAAAATATTTGACGGCTCAATTGCTAAACATACTTGGATTGCTAAAAACACCCCCCAAAGTAGAAGTTACGATTATACTTATGACGGCTCAAATAAACTCATTAATGCTCAGTTCACTGGCGTTGGGAATGAAAATTATAGTGTTACGACCGATTACGATGCCAACGGTAATTTACTACACCTGAAAAGGTACAGTAAGACAGGCTCAAACACTTACGATTTAGTCGATAACTTGACTTATAGTTACCTTGGAACGGGTAATAAACTTCAAAAAGTAGATGATGCCATAACGGGTAACGTGGGAGCAAATGACTTTAGGGACGTTTCGGGAGTGGATTATGCCTATACTCCTGATGGCAAAATTACCAAAGACAACAATAAGGGTATTTACAATATCAAGTATAATTTCTTAGATTTGGTATCGAAAGTTACGTTCAATGACTCTACCAAAGTCGAGTATTTTTATACCTCTACTGGAGAAAGAAGACAGCGAAAAGTTACCAAAAATGGCGTAACGTCTTATACGCTTTACGATGGAGAAATAGTTTATACCTTCACAGGTGTAAATACCTCTTTGGATGATTTTAAAGTTTCGGAGGTTCAAAATCAAGAGGGGCGTTTTACAAATGGGAAGTTAGAGTATGCTTATACTGACCATATTGGAAACCTTCGGTTAAGCTACAAGGATTCTTTAGGCGTGGCATTTATTACGCAAAGTCAGTCGTATGACCCTTGGAGTAATGTTAATGCAGGTTCGGAATATCAACTATCACCCAATCAAATAGACAGATATTTTGTTAGTGGTAGAGAAACCGATAATATCACGGGAAACATTCTGCTTGATTGGAGACATTATGATTCAGTCATTGGGCGAATGAATAGCTATGACCCCGAAGACCCTTACGAGAACATATCGGCTTTTGCTTATGCTCTTAATACACCTACCTCACATATAGACCCTGATGGAAGATTACCAATCTTAATTCCTATTATTGCGGGAGCAATTGGTGGCGGTTTGAACGTAGCAACCAACTGGAGTAAAATTAAAAACCCTTGGCAAGCACTCGGCTATTTTGGAACGGGTGCTGCTGGTGGTGTAGTCAGTTTAACCAATCCATTGGCAGGAGGAGCAATTACTTCGGCAGGAAATGCCACCATTGATATTGCCACAGGTAATGTTCCTGATTTTAATAATCCAACGGATGCACTTTTGTACGTTGGCAAAGAAGCTGCGGTGGGTGCAGCCACTTCTTTTGCAGGGGCTAAAATAGCGAAAGTAGTTGGGCCAGCCTTAGCTAAATTAGGAAATACTATTGGCGGTTGGTTTAAAAATAGTTTCCAAGCATACGCTAAAGAATCAATTAATACGGTTATTATCAATGGTCAGCCTATCACTACCACCATTGATGTAGGGATTAAGGCTACTAAGCAGTATGTTAGCAAGTCTCTGGGAGGAGCTTTTGGAAATGGAATAAATAATGTTGAAAATGTAGTTGCAACAAAATCAACTACTGTGTATAGGTCTGTAAGTTTAGATGAATATAAAGATATTCTTAAAAATGGATTTAAACCGGGTGAAAATAGTTATGCAACTGGAAAGCTATTTGCTGATAAACTTTCTGATGCAAAAATGTATAGTAAGGCATTCGATAATTCAATAATTATGAAAGCTAAAATCCCTGCGGGAGTAACATTTGAAAAATTATATGGTGTTGATGGTCTAAAGTATATTTATAATGTTCCAAGCAGTTCATTAAGAAGAGTAAAAGTTTTAACTTCTTTTAAATTTTAATAATAAAGCTAATGTATCTTTTCAAAGCAAATATTAACCTTTCTGATGAATATAGGAAACAAGAAATAAAAGGGAATCATTACAGACCCTTACTTTCTTTTTCAAATACTGTTATACGCTCAGGCTTAATTGATTTAGAAGATAAGCCATATCTTGAAATGGATAAATCGTATGATGATATATTATTTAAAATTTATTTTCACGAAGATTTAGATGTTGAAAATGAGTTTTTTGTTGGTAGAGAATTTAGGATTTTAGAGGGTAACACATTTATAGGCTCTGGTATTATAAGTAAAGTTATAGGTATAGCATAAAAACTTTTTACAAAAGGAGAATCAATGCTTTTTGACCAATCATTAGAATCTCTTGATTTAGATAAAAAAGATTTTATAACAGAACAAGAGTTTAACTCAATTTGGAACGAAAGAGATGATACATTATATTGATATAGGAAATATTTTTGAATTAGAGGGGATTACTAATTATGCACATGGCTGTAATTGCTCAGGAGCAATGGGCAAGGGAATTGCCGTACTTTTTATGGCATCTATTGCAGCGAGTATCAAAGGAACACCTGCCGAATTGCTTCAGCAACTTCTTTACAAGGATATATTAGCTTAAAAAAATAAGATTTATACTCCGTCTGATGATTCAGTAACAAAGTAGCCTCTTGTTTGTTTGGTTACATCATGCAGCCGTACAGTTTTATTGCTAGTAAGCTGTATATTTGGTCAACTTAAACAAACCTTTTAACAACATGAATCGTCGTGATTTTATGAGTACTACTTCGTTGGCTAGCCTCGGGATAATGGCATCAACAACGCATCAGATAGCTTTTCCCCAACCCGAAAAAGGTTTTTCCTTACAAATCTTAGCCACTAACTGGGGCTTTAACGGAACTGTCGATGCCTTTTGTGCTGCCGCTAAAAAGGAAGGATACGATGGTATTGAAATGTGGTGGCCAACCGAAAAAAATGCCCAAGAAGAGCTTTTTACAGCTTTAAAAAAGCATAATCTCGCTATTGGATACCTTTGTGGAGGACATCAGAAAGACCCCAAAGAGCATTTGGCTACGTTCCAAAAAAACCTTGAGGCTGCTACTAGCCAATCGCCTATCAAGCCCCTCTATATTAATTGTCATAGTGGACGCGATTATTTTACTTATGAACAAAATAAGGCTTTTATCGACCTTACGACACAAGTCTCCCAAAAGTCGGGTATTCCTGTTTATCATGAAACACACCGAGGACGCATGCTTTTTGCAGCTCATATTGCCCATAATTTTCTCCAAAAAAACCCCGCATTAGAACTAACTCTTGATATTTCGCATTGGTGTAATGTACACGAATCGTTGCTCGAAGACCAAGCCGAAACCGTACAACTTGCCCTTGAACGCACAGGACATATTCATACCCGAGTAGGGCATCAAGAAGGGCCACAGGTCAACGACCCCCGTGCCCCCGAATGGGAAGCGGCATTTCAGACTCACCTAAAATGGTGGGACACTGTAGTAGCCCTAAAAATGAAAAAAGGACAAGCCCTTACTATGCTTACCGAGTTTGGACCACCCAATTATTTGCCAACTTTGCCTTATACCCAGCAGCCCGTAGCCAACCAATGGGCTATTAATGTATATATGCTAAATATGTTGCGAAAAAGATATACTAATACCAAATAAATGGCTATTCTACAGCTTAAAGGCTTTTTCGACCTTTTGTAAGGCTATTTTTACTTCTCAACACTTTCCTTGATAATCTTTCGTTATAATCCCGTTAAAGATTATTAACTTTGAAATATTGCCATTTCAAAATGCCAATCATTCCAAATGGTTGGCATTACTTATTCCATTCATTTCTAAAAGCTACCAACAAGCTATTGCTGAACTTTTAGACCTTAATTTTTTACTACATGAGAAATAGCATTTTAACGCTTTTTGCACTTTTGCTTTGTGTAAATATTTTTGCACAAAAAGTGCCACAAAATACTAACTATCAGTTCTTTGTAGACTTAACCAATGTGCAAAATGATAAGCTAGAGGTATCTTTGATTACACCCAAAATCCAGAAAGATGAAATTGTGTACAATTTACCCAAAATTGTGCCAGGTACGTATGCCAATTATGATTTTGGTAGATATGCCTCTGATTTTAAAGCATTTGATGCTTCTGGGAAAGCTCTGACTATCGAGAAATTGGATAAAAATAGCTACAAAATCAAAAAAGCTAAATCCCTTTACAAAATTACTTACTTAGTAGACGACACTTGGGACTCGCCCGAAATCAGTGGCGAATATGTATTCGAGCCTGCTGGTACAGATATTGAAAAAGATACCCTTTTTGCCATTAATACTCATGGCTTCTTTGGGTATTTTGACAACCTCAAAAAAGTTACGTACCAAGTTACTTTTACAAAACCTACAGGGTTTTATGGGGCAACATCGCTGATTGCTAATAAATCAGATGCCAAGTCGGACGTGTTTAGCACAGGCAACTACATGGATTTGGTAGATGCTCCTATTATGTATTCAAAACCCGATACTACTATTTTGAAAGTTGGTGGTGCCGATATTTTGATTGCCGTGTATTCGCCCAACAAAAAAGTAACCTCAGCCGAAATTGCCGATAACGTAAAAACCCTTTTAGAAGCTCAGAAAGAGTATTTGGGTGGCTCGCTTCCTATTAAAAAATATGCGTTCTTGATTGTGCTTTCTGATAACCTCAAAAATGGCAGCTATGGAGCTTTGGAGCACTCTTACTCATCGTTCTATTACTTGCCTGAGGCTTCGGCCGAAGAGTTGTCTCAAACAATAAAAGATGTTTGTGCTCATGAGTTTTTTCATATTGTTACTCCTTTGAGTATCCACTCCGACGAAATTGGTAATTTTGATTACAACAAACCAAAAATGTCAAAGCACCTTTGGATGTACGAAGGTATGACCGAATACGCTGCTGGCCACATGCAAATCAAATATGGTTTGATTGAATTGCCGCAATACCTCAATATGTTGCGTAGCAAAATCAATAATATGTACGACCGCTACCAAGATAACGTACCTTTTACAGAAATGAGCGTAGATGTATTGGACAAATACAAAGACCAATATGCCAATGTTTATGAAAAAGGAGCATTGATTGGCTTGTGCCTAGATATTAAGCTGCGTGAATTGTCTGGAGGAAAATATGGTACTCAGAATTTGATGCGTGATTTGTCAAAATACTATGGCAAAGAAAAGTCATTTAATGATGCTGAACTTTTTGATAAAATTGCCGAAATCACTAAATTCCCTGCTATTCGCCAGTTTTTTGCTAAATATGTAGAAGGAAAAGAACCGCTTCCATTAACCGAAATTTTCAATAGTGTTGGCCTAGAGTTTCAGAAAAGCGTTCAGGTGCGTGAAAAATCAATCGGGGTGTCGGTCTATAATCTTGGCATTAATCCCGACACAAAGGGTATTTTCATTGTCGACGATGAAGGTATCGATGCTTTTGGCCGTAAGCTAGGCTACAAAGCTGGCGACGAATTTGTGTCGTTGAATGGCAAGCCTTTAGACCTCAATTCGTTCCGAGCTACTCGCTTAGACTTTATGCAGAATACCAAGGAAAACGATAATGTCGAAGTAATAGTATTACGCAAAGACGGAGATAAAAAGGTAGAAACCAAATTATCAGCAGCGTTATTTATTCCTGAAATTACTGAGAAAAACCTCCTCAAACCAGTAGCTGTACCTACCGATACACAAATTAACTTGCTAAAAGCATGGTTGAGCCCTGAAAACAAATAATTGATTTTTCTTTATTTTTTATATAAATTTCTAGCCCAATAGTCACTTTTCTATTGGGCTATTTTTATGCCTAAACATTGCTACACCCTTATTTTTATAAGCCTTTTAATGCTTACTTGCCAGTCAACTCAAGAGCCCAAAATAGCACCTCTATTACTGGCTCGAACTTTTCTTTTACAAGAAAAAGGACAGTATGTTACCTATGCCGTAGAACAAATACAATATGGAATCAATCAATCCGTTGAAAAACAAACATACCAGTTGCAATACCAACTACAGTCGTCTGAAAAGCAAGTTTCGGGAGAAGAAAAATTGATAATAGTACAACGAAGGCGTAATACACCTCAGCAAAACTGGCAAACCGAACAACTTGTACAGATTATGGTTTATACAGATAAAGTGATTCAGGTAGAACAAAATATACCTTTGTACTTACTGCCATCGCCATTGGTTGTAGGACAAACTTGGAACTACCATCAGTATAACACTTTGGGTAAAGCTATTGCATCTTTGCAGGCAATCAAAAATACCTTTGTGGTTAATCATCAAACTTTTCCACAAACTGCCCATGTTATTCAGTATCAAGACTCTACAGCTTTGGGACAAAAAAGTCAGCTCACGGTTTATGCAGCCAATATTGGAATGATTTTTTTGAAAAAAACGGATGTATCTTATTGTTATCAACCCCATTGTTTAGGAAAAGCGATTATAGACTTTGGCTCAATTACGACCTATCAAATCACCGACTATGGAAAAGAATAATTACTTTTCAATACTATATTGTTGCTGTTTTTGGCTACTGACCTCGGTAGCTTCGGCACAAAACGCCCAACAGTATTTAGTTCTTTTTAGCGATAAAGCTAACTCTACTTACAATGTAGCCACTCCCCGACAATTTCTTTCGGAAAGGGCTATACAACGCAGAAACAGGCAATCAATCTCAATCACTACTCAGGATTTGCCCGTTAACATCAGTTACCTAAATGCAATAAAGCAAACCGGTGCTAAAGTCGGGTTTACGTCTAGGTGGTTCAATGGGGCATTGGTCGAAGCTAACGACACTCAGCTTCAACAAATTTTATCACTTCCCTATGTAAAAGGAATTGAAGGGAATACACCTCTACAAAAACGCAATACAGCCAATAGAGCTACCCGTCAAAAGGCCAAATTTGAAGCCTTCGATACAGCTCCCGATTTTGGCTTGGCTTATATGCAAAACAATATGATTGGTGTTGACAAAATGCACGAACAAGGCTTTAGGGGCGAAGGTATGCTAATTGCTATTTTAGATGCAGGCTACTCGTCGGTAAATACACTGCCTGTATTTTCATATCTTTTCAACGAAAACAAAATTGTAGGTACATACGACTTCGTCAACAACAAATCGTTTGTATATGAAGGTAGTAGCCACGGAACGGCCGTACTGTCATGTTTGGCCGCACAACAAACCAGTAGATTGGTTGGCACAGCCCCCAATGCGTCGTATTTGCTCTTGCGAACAGAAGATACCGAAAATGAATCGTTATTAGAAGAAGTAAATTGGCTTATTGCAGCTGAATACGCCGATAGCCTTGGCGTAGATTTAATTAATTCTTCATTGGGATATACCGAATTTGACAATCCTGCTACCAACCACCAATATAAAGATTTTGACGGAAAAACAACTATTGCAGCCCGTGCTGCAGCATTGGCTGCCGCCAAAGGAATCATCTGTACTATCAGTGCAGGCAACGAAGGTAATAGCGATTGGAAATATATTTCGACACCTGCCGACGCCGATTCTGTACTAAGCGTAGGGGCAGTAGATGCCTACCAATCGTATGTTGTTTTTACCTCTATTGGTCCAAGTGCCGACGGACGCGTCAAGCCCGATGTGGCAGCCATGGGGCAAAGTGTAGCCGTAGCCAATGCTTTTGGTAATTATACCACCACAAGTGGAACATCATTTGCATCGCCTATTTTGTGTGGTATGGTGGCTGGTTTTTGGCAAGCCAATCCCCAAATGAAGGCCCAAGAGGTTATTCGTGTAATACAGCAGTCGGGAAGTACGTACACCAAGCCTACCCCACAGTTGGGTTATGGAGTACCTCATTTTGAACGTGCCATGCAATTGGCTCAACCTATTACTTTTGAGGGAAAGTTTTGGGCATTTCCCAATCCAATTTCTAATCAAATCAAAATAGCTATTGCTCAGTTCGATGCTCAGAATAGCTACTCTTTCGAGCTAGTAAATACATTGGGACAAACCGTCTTGTCGGGTAGTATCACCCACAAACTTCAAACTATACCATGCGAAAACCTCCAAAATGGCTTGTACTTTCTCAGCATAAAAGATAACACTCAGCAACAGGTTTTTAAGATGATTAAGGATTAATGCCAAAATGATTGTGGGTGAAATAACAATGAAGTTGTTCAAAAATCAACAACTATCCTTTCACTTTGAAAGCCCTGATTAAAAGAAATATTTAATGATTATTCAGAAGAATCAACCTGAGTACTAAATTTTTTGTTCTCTATTTTATCAAATTAAAAATAGCTTCACCTTGTTTAGTATCAAAGATTAGCCCTGCATTCGTCTACATCATGATACATCATAGTCAACTATTCTTTATATTTAGAGGTGTTTTTATAGCATTCTTATGAAAAAAATACCTTACCTCTCTATTTTCCAAGCTATTATTGTCATAATCGGGCTGAGTTATTCGGCTATGGCACAGTTTAGTACATCAGCACGTTGGATTAGCACTAATACCGAATCAAAGAAACCTAATCAGTGGATTTGTTTTCGTAAGCAATTCAATGTGCCAAAATCATCCTCTTATGCAATAGCCAAAATTGCAGTAGATTCAAAATATTGGCTTTGGGTCAATGGTCAAATGGTGGTATTTGAGGGTGGGCTAAAAAGAGGCCCGAATCCAAACGATACCTATTATGACGAAATTAATATAGCTCAATACCTCAAAAATGGAGACAATACCATTGCTATTTTGGTATGGTATTTTGGAAAAGATGGGTTTAATCACAAAAGTTCGGGCAAAACTGGTTTGTTATTTGACTTATCGCTTGGTTTACAAACTAGCCTTGTTAGTAATGCTACTTGGCTAGCCAAAGTGCATCCAGCCTTTGGCGAAACGCCTGCACCTCACCCCAATTTTCGAATGCCCGAATCAAATGTTTCTTTCGATGCCAACCTACAATTACCTTTGTGGTATACCTCTCAATATGATGATTCAAAATGGAATGCTGCTACCGAGCTAGCCTATGCAGGTGAAAGCCCTTGGAACAAGCTGATTGCTCGTCCTATTCCACAATGGTACAATGCAGGCTTAAAAAATTATCCTAATACAATAAGCTATATTACTCATAAAGCCAATCCAACACTGCCTTTTACAGCACAAGGCGACACAATTGCGATGGCTTTACCCAAAAACTTGACTGTTACACCTTATTTCAAAATTGATGCTCCCGCCGGACTCAAAATCGACATTCGTACCGATAACTATCTTGGAGGAAGTGCCCCCAACATTCGTACCGAATATATTACAACTAAGGGTATTCAGGAGTTTGAAAGTTATGCCTATTTTAATGGCCACGATGTAAAATATTTTTTCCCAAAAGGTGTAAAAGTACTGGCCCTTAAATACCGAGAAACCCGATACAATGCCGAAACAGTGGGCGATTTTAGTTGTAACGACCCTTTTTATAATACCTTAAAAGAAAAAGCCCTCAATACCCTAACCCTCAATGTTAGGGATGTTATTTCTGATTGTCCCGACCGTGAAAGAGCTCAGTGGTGGGGCGATGTCGTGATTAATGAAGGTGAAATATTTTATTATTGGGACGTAATGGGGCATCGTTCACTAAAAAAAGCTATTCGCGAGTTAGTACATTGGCAAAAACCCGATGGGGTACTTTTTTCGCCTATTCCTGCTGGTAACTGGGATAAAGAATTACCTGGGCAAATGCTAACCAGTATTGGGGAATATGGCTTCTGGAATTATTTCAAATACACAGGCGATACCGCCCTTATCAAGGAGGTGTATCCACACGTCAAAAAATACCTAGCTCTTTGGCATACCAAGCAAGATGGCTTGGTAGAGCACCGTACTGGTGGCTGGATGTGGCACGATTGGGGCGATAACCTAGATATTCCGCTGTTAGATAATGCGTGGTATTATTTGGCACTAAAAGGGCTTAGCAAAATGGCCCACCTCACTCACAACGAGCAAGACATGGCCGAATATGAGTACAAAATGCAGGAACTAAAAGAGGCTTTTAATACTATTTTCTGGCAAGGAACTTTCTATAAAAGCCCAGACTATCAAGGCATTACCGACGACCGAGGCAATGGACTTGCTGTAGTGGCAGGATTGGCCGATGCCGATAAATTTCCTGCTATCCAACAATTTCTTTCTCATGAAATGCACGCCAGCCCCTACATGGAAAAATATATCCTTGAAGCATTTTTTATGATGGCTGATGCCCAAGGTGGTCTGACTAGAATGAAGAAACGTTATACCGAAATGGTTAATAGCCCTTTAACAACTCTTTGGGAAGGCTGGGCTGTGAATAGTCATCTGTACGGTGGAGGCACTTATAACCATGGCTGGACAGGTGGCCCAATCACCCTTTTATCACAATATGTTGCAGGAATTTCGCCATTGTCCGACGGCTTTCAGTCGTTCCGTATTCAGCCACAGCTTGGCTCACTTTCAAGCGTACAATGCAAAGTGCCTACCCCAAAAGGTATCATAAAACTCAATATAACTTATAGCAATCAACAGCTTAATTTAATGGCTGAAATACCTGAAAATATGACAGGGATTATTTCAATTCCTATTATTGCAGATATTTACAAAAAAATTGTTTGTAATGGGCAAACGATTTTTCACAATACCAAATACATTCCAAGCCTGGCTTATATCGACTTGGTACCGGGCAATGAACATTACCTAAATTTTGAAGTGTCAAAAGGAGGGAAATACACTTTTGTAGCTGAATAGAAAAACATGAGTCATCCCAAACATTAGGTAATATTAAAAGATACCCTCTATTTGTATTTGTTGTGATTCATAAGGTCGTCAAGTGTACTTTGATGAGGCTTAAAAAAGGCAGTCGAAAATTGTTTTTCGACCGCCTTTTTTAGGTTAAATGACACTAGCCGCAAAGCATTGCGTCTCTACTGGTAAAAATCATATTCAAAAATAACCGCCATTCACTCAACTTGGCATAACTCATGTTTACAACAGCTATTTTTTTGTTTTAGCCTTTTCAACAACCGAAATCAGCCGTAAGTACTGCTCTGTTTCTAGTTTTTTATTAGCCAATATTTTAAAATTACTATCTACCAAAAACACATTCGGGAATGTAATTGTATTGTATTCGTTGGTAAAATCTACAAGGTTTTTCGAGTCATAGACATTGATAAATGGTTGTGTTTTAAAATCACGGATAAACTTACGCCATTCGTCTTTTTTGCGTTTATCGCCAGCAACTCCACTTGCCATGTATACTTTAACCCCCGCAGCCGCTAATTTGGGGTAATCTTTTACCAACTGCTTGGTGGTTTCCTGACAATGATGGCAATTAGGGTCATAAATCATCACCAAGGTATATTTTGATTTTATGGCATGCAAAGGCATTGGGCGGTCGAGGGTGTCGGTTAGAGGCATATTTTTGAGAATTTTGCCAATCAACACAGGTTTCATACGATACACATATTCAAAATTCTTTTTGATAGTCGACGAATCCCAAAGTACCTTGTCGCTAAGAATATATTTTTCGGCTACGTGCGTATAAATTCCTTCTTTACCCATAAAGTCGGATGCAATAAATTTTTGGGCAAATTTGCCTACTACATATTTACGTATTTCGGTTCTTGGAGGTGTTTTATCAATGATATAATCCGCAATTTGAATAACGGTATCGGGGTCGAACGAGCTTTCGAGTGTTTTGAGGTAATTGGCAAACAAGTTGCCTAAAAATGGCGTTCGTACCATACGCTCGTCGGACAAAGCTACATTATCAAAAAAATGTTTGAGGATGTACTCATTTCTTCTAACAGTATCTTTTACAGTAGATTTGGCTGGTAGCGGAGGCACTGGTACTTCGGTATTAATTTTTACGATATTGGCGGCAAACGAACCTTCGTATTTCTTCACAAAGTCTTTTTTGTATTGCTCTATTTCGGCTATCAACTGAGGGCGTTCGGCAGCAGATGCCTTGCCAATCTTGGTACCTTTTTCATTAACGGTTTTTAAGAACTCTGCAAACTTTTGGGTTTCGGAAGCACCTGTTACTTTAAAGTTGGCTATAAAATCGGCAGTATCAGTTTCGATAGTAAAAGATTGGTCATTCAACAAAAAATCGAATAACCGTCTATTATTTTGAACCAACAAATAATATCCTTTCATCAAAGGCTTGTTGCCCTCAAAAACAATTTTACCATTGGCATCAGCCTTGGCGGTATCTTGTACCAAATAACTATTTTCGTAGGTATTGACCAAATAGAACGTAGAATCTCGAACACCCTTGATACGAAACTCGATGCGATGCTGAGCCCATCCTGTTAGCGACACCATTACTATAAAGACAAGCGAAAGTATGTATTTCATTCGTGCGATTTGTTTGTTTAGAATAACGAAAATACAGAGAAAACCTTAAACAATTATGATAGTTTTTGGCTTTAACAAAAGATTAACAACGCTATTATTTTGGCAAAAAAGCTATTCTATTAACCACCCAATAGCATAGGGCTCGCTATTCATAATAGTTTTATCAAAAATATAACAGATACGCTTATCTCTTATTTTGCATTTTTAAAACAAAAAATAGGGCGTTTTTAGGTTCATCTTACCATTTAATAAACTATTATTTTTTTTGTCAATTACTTGATGAAAGCATTGTAAATTAGAGTAGAATTTAGTCTATTTAACATTTTTCCCTCAAGATGCCTATTCAAAAAGTAACAAAAGATGACATTCTTGTAAAGTCGTTAGAAGTGTTTCGCTCTAAGGGCTACCATAATACTTCAATGGCCGATTTGGCTTCTGCCGTGGGGCTTCTCAAAGGCAGCTTCTATCATTATTTTCTCAGCAAAGAAGAACTGATGAAAGAGGTACTCGAATCTATCGAAAGTAACCTTCGCCATCAAGTGTATCCTATTGCTTATCGGCATCATTTACCAGCCCAAAGGCGTATGGAATTATTTTTAAAACAGTTTTCAAAAGTAGTATTTAGTAAAGATGGAGGCTGTATTGTAGGTAACACTATTTTAGAAACTGCCAATCATTATCCTCCTTTTCAGAAAATCCTACAATCGCTTATCAACGAAATTACCAGTAGCCTAGCTCATCTTTATCAAGAAAACCACAGCCCCGAAATTGCTTTGAAACTAGCTCAACAAACTATCATGGAGTTTGAAGGTGCTGTCATGATGGCCAAATTGTACAGAGATGGCACTTATTATAAAGATTGTTACCTTCGGGCTATTAAAAGAATAGATGCTTAAATGCTTATGCTATGTCCGACTTCCGACTTAAAGTATTTCATGCTGTGGCTACACATTTGAGCTTTACTAAAGCCTCGAACGAGTTATTTATTACCCAACCTGCTGTCAGTAAAAATATCCAAGAATTAGAAAACCTGTTTGATATTCGTTTGTTTGAGCGAAAAGGTAATAAAATAGAGCTTACCCAAGCGGGTCAAATCTTACTAAGCCACACCGAACAAATTTTGTATATCTATAACAAAATAGATTTTGACCTCAGTATTCTCAAAAACACTTATGCTGGACAAATCCAATTAGGAGCTAGTACTACGATTGGGCAGTATGTGTTGCCCAAGGTTTTGGCCAAATTTTACCAGTCGTTTCCCGACATAAAGTTGTCGTTGCTTAACGATAATACTGAAAAAATAGAACAAGCCCTTATTGAACACAAAATTGAGTTGGGGATTGTAGAAGGTAAAACCCACAATAGTGATTTAAAATATCACCCTTTTATGCAAGACGAAATTGTGGCGGTGGCTTGTACCCAACAAAAGGTAGCTCTGAAAGACGAAATATCATTACAAGAATTGGCTCAGATTCCGATTGTTTGCCGAGAAAGAGGCTCAGGAACACTCGAAATTATCGAAAACAAACTTGCTCAACATAAAATCAAGTTATCGGACCTTTCGGTAGCCATGTATTTGGGAAGTACCGAAAGTATCAAAAACTTTCTGAGGCATAGCAATTGTATTGGTTTTCTTTCTATTCAGGCTATTGCCAAAGAACTGATTCAAGGCGAGTTTAAAGTGCTAGAAATACCCAACCTTACTATTGACCGTACGTTTTATTTTGTGCATCTTCAGGGCAAAGCCAGTGGTTTGGCCGAAACTTTTATCAAATTTACAATTCAACAGTATAACAAAAAGTTATAGCTTATAAGATTTTACCATTCGGCAAAATACGTTGCTCATACTACCTTTGGGCTATCAATATTATTCTGATAGTCTTATGAAAACAATCCAATATACCAGTAAAAGCCTTTTTTATCAAAAAATCTCATTTTTTGTCTTCCTTGCTATTTGTTTATCGCCACTTATCAACGCTCCTATTGCATTATTACTTGGTTTTATTTTGGCCAATACCATTGGCAATAGCTACGTGGCTATTCAGCACAAGGTATCGCAATATTTGTTACAAACTTCAGTTGTCGGTTTAGGATTTGGTATGCACCTCACTCAGGCATTTACCATCAGTCAGAAAGGATTTTCGCTTACGGTATTGTCTATTGCTATTACATTGGGAGGAGGTATTGTTTTAGGAAAAATACTGGGTATCGACAAAATCACGGCCTACCTGATAGCCTGTGGTACGGCTATTTGTGGCGGTAGTGCTATTGCGGCCATCAGTCCTGTAGTTCGTGCTAAAGAAAAGCAGATTTCGGTAGCATTAGGAACGATTTTTTTATTGAATACCATAGCTTTGTTGGTATTTCCAGCCATAGGTCAAAAACTGCATTTGAGTCAGGAGCAATTTGGTATGTGGTGTGCTATTGCTATTCACGACACCAGTTCGGTCGTAGGTGCAGCTTCAAAATATGGCAATGAAGCCCTTCAGATTGCTACCACAGTTAAGCTAACCCGAGCTTTATGGATTATTCCTGTAGCCTTGGCATCGGCCATTTTTATGAAAAGCGATACCCAAAAACTACCCGTACCTTATTTTATTTTTGCTTTTATTGGCGTGGTGGTTTGGCAACATTATTGTCCTATTGCCCCGATAATCGCAGGGGGAGCTAATATGCTAGCCAAAAAATGCCTGACCATTAGTTTGTTTTTTATAGGTACAAGCCTACACTATACCCTATTTCGGCACGTCGGGCTTCGCCCATTGTTGCAAGGTATTAGTCTTTGGGTTATAATTAGTACCCTAAGCCTCTGCTGGATTATGCTATAAATAAACGTACAGAGTTTTGAGAAGTATTCATTATTAGGCTGTTATTTCACCTAAAATCTTATATTTATTCTATACTTGCTCATTTGTGCAATCGTTTAATAGCTTAGGTAATTATGTGGGGTAAAAACAAAAAGCCCAGTCAAAATAACTGAGCTTCGGTATCATATATATAGAGTTCGGAATACGCTTATCGGTTTACTTAGCTTTAGGAGCTTCTTGTGTAATTTCTTTTACTACGCTTACAAGCTTGTCCATGTCCTTAATAGGCGTATAAATATGGGGTGTTACTCGTACACCTGCAATATTCTCCCAGGTTACTGGCGATGTATAAATACGTCCTTTTTTCATCAAAGCCCCATGCAACTCATTGGTGCTGAGCCCATCAACACTAAAAATGGTTATTGCACCCGAAAAGTTAGGTTTTAACGATGTTTGCGTTTTAAAATTAGGCAAGTCAATACACTTCTCTAGCCAATAGTTTTTAAGATATTGTAACCTTTTCTGAATCCGAAGTGTACCGATAGCATTATGAAAATTGACAGCATGACCTATGGCCATTTCGGCAGGAAACGAACGTGTACCCAATCCTTCAAACTTACGTATATCATCCTTCTTTGGATTGTCGGAAGGCGTATGAGTCCATATTTTTTTGATATTTTCTTTTTTTATCCACAACAAACCCGTCCCAAAAGGAGCACAAAGCCATTTATGAAGGCTTGCTCCTAGATAATCACAACCCAAATCTGGAATTTTAAAGGCCAACTGGGCAAAAGTATGGGCAGCATCTACTACTATTTGTATTGAAGGGTTTTTCTTTTTTACGGCATCTGAAATAGCCCTTACTGGCAAAACCTGCCCTGTCCAATTAATCATGTGGGTAATATGAACAATTTTGGTTTGGGGTGTTACCAAGTCTACATATCGTTTTACCATCAAATCGTTGTCTTCGCAAGGTAAGGGGTCATGATTCACAAATTTTAGGACAATTCCTTCTCTTTTTTCTCGTTGTCGCCATCCGTGTAGCATATTGGGGTAATCCTGCTTCGATAATATTACTTCGTCGCCCTTTTCTAAGTCTAGTCCTAGAATAATCGTATCTAGGGCTTCGGTGGCATTGCGATTCATGGCTATTTCGTCGGGCAAGCACCCAGCCAAATCGGCTAATTTACTACGAACAGCCTCTCGGTTTTCGTCCAAAATACGCCACATATAATACGTTGGAGCTTCGTTGCTTAGGCGAGTATAATGAAACAGCGCATCTTGCACCATGATAGGTTGTGGGCTTACCCCGGCATTGCTCATATTAATCAAATTGGGCGAAGCTGAAAATGATTGTTGTACATGAGCCCAAAAATCTTCGTCGGTAGTAACATCTTTTTGTGGAGCAACCTGAGCAATTTTTTCAAAATTTGACTGTGCCAAAGTACTAATCAGTGGTGCGGATGTAAGCACGCTCGAACTCAGCATCATCTGCTGAATAAAATTTCGTCTTTGCATAAATAGATAACGGTCTGTTGATATGAGGTAAGTAATAAATCTATTTTTTCAATAAAAATAAAAATTATCTCGATTATTCAACAATAATTGACTGTATTTTAAGCTAATAAGATAAACAAGCAAGTGGGTCAACATTGAGTTCTAGGCAGTTTTCCTTAGTCCACAAAGTTACAGAAATGTATATACGGAGTTTTATAGAAGAAATACTCAGGAGGTACTCGGCGCAAACTTGGAGTAGCTTTTGGTAATAGCCTATTCAATTGTAGCGAGGGTATTGCTTATACAAGGGCTGTAGGCTCAACAAAAAATCCTCGTATGGCAAGCCACACGAGGACACATAAAAGGGAAAACCTTAGTTGCTAGTTGTTGGCACGAGCTACCATCGAATCGTCGATATTTTGCTCGGAAACTACCTTGAACACAACTGTTCCGATACCTTTCCTAACAATACCGATTTTTTTAGCTGCTGCATAAGACAGGTCTAATGCTATTTTTTTTCGATGTGGGCCACGGTCGTTTACACGAACAATAGCCGTCTTACCATTGGATTTGTTGGTTACTTCCAACAACGTACCAAATGGTAGGCTACGATGTGCCGCAGTGAAGTCATTATTCTTGTAGCGTTCGCCACTTGTTGTTCTTCTGCCATTGAATTTTTTGGCATAAAACGACGCTTTTCCCTGAAATGACGTTTCATCTTTTGCTAAAACTGCTAGTGAAATTACACTGCATAGTATGAGCAAGAAAATGGATTTTACCATGTCGTTTTTTGGATGGTGGAATACAAAATTACGGTAAAACCCTGTTATTTACAAATTTGTAAAAGCACTAGAACTGCATAGCATTGTATTTTAACAATACAGAATTTACATTTTTGGATATACGATAGCGGGGGTAAGTCCTAAAAAAATGGGCTATCTTGCAGGATAGCCCATTTTTTTTGTTTCCTCCTCCAAACGAGAATGATTTATATTAAATAGAAAAAAAACAGCAAAAAAAATCTACCGAAGTATCAGTTTTAACATTTTTTAAGAAATAAAGCAGCCTTTGGGGCTAATATTTCCCCCTGATTGAAGCCTTAATTTCGGTATCGTACAAGGCTCTCAAAGCTGTATGAGTGGTAGTATTCAAGCTAGGTAATTGGGCGGCCTCCATGTTGGAAACTACTTGCGAAATTTTGGACGCCCCAGGTATAACCGTTGTTACGGCAGGATGGTCCAATATCCATCGAATCGACCACTGTGCTAAACGCTCGTCGGGCATAAGTTGTGCTATCTTTTCGGCAAACTCAACTCCTTTTTCAAAGGCTACTCCCGAAAAAGTTTCTCCTACATTGAAAGCCTCTCCATTGGCATTGTAATTTCGGTGGTCGGTTGGGGCAAAGGTTGTATTGGCCGAAAACCTTCCACTCAATAAACCACTCGCCAAAGGTACTCGTACAATTAAGGCCACTCCTTTTTCTTGGGCTTTGGCAAATAGTTCCTCGGCAATATGCTGTCGGAAAAGGTTAAATATAATCTGTAATGAAGCTATCCCGTCTTGTTCTAAGCACAATAAGCCCTCTTCGGCAGTTTCGACACTTACGCCCCAATAACGAATCAGCTCTTGTGCCTGAAGTTGGCGTAGATGCTCAAACACCTCTCCTTTTTGTAGCTCTTCGGTAGGAATACAATGTAACTGCTCTAGAAACAACTGCTCTTGTTGCAAATTGCGAAGCGAATCTTCTACATGCCTTTTGATATTATCATACGAAAAATTCTGAGGCCATCCATTGCCATTGTCGCCTCGTCTACCCAATTTGGTAGCAACAAACAATTCTTCCGAACGAGTTTTTAGGAATTTTCCTATTACTTGTTCACTTACTCCACTGCCATATACATCGGCGGTATCGATGAAGTTTCCTCCTAATTCTACAAATTTTTGCAAAATCTCGAAAGCACTTTCTTCCGACACATTGCCCCAATCGGCACTTCCTAGTTGCCATGTACCCAAGCCCACTTCCGAAATATTTACTGATTGAAATTGTCTCATATTGTTGGTTGTTTTAAAAAAATGACCTTGTTGAAGGATATTAATATTGTAATGACTAACAAATAAAATCGCCAGCTAATAACTAGCCTCTGTTTACAACATTCGTTAATACCGAGTAGCTAAAAGAAGTTGTAAACCGTTTTTTATTTGAACGAGAACCTACAAAGATGTTAAGGTAAAACGTACATTTTGAATATCTATTTAATACATAATACTTTGTTCTGTAACAATCCACCATTCTCCCAACTCCCAAAAAGTCAGTAATTCTGGAAACATACTGTAAAAATGACCGATATTTTCATGAAGCTAGGTTTATTTCCAGACATTTTTGCCGATTTTTTAGTTTGGATAGTTATTTGTGAATATACAAGTATTAGAAGTTGGGCAGCTTACTACCAAAAGTTATAAAAGTTACCAACTACTTAACCCAGATTCTTATTACGATGTTTTCATACGTAACTTATTCATACAATGAATTTTAATAAATACACCACCAAAACCCAAGAGATTATCCAGCAAGCTGCTAGCATTGCTTCGGGTAACGGTCAGCAGGCCATCGAAACGGGGCATTTGCTGAAAGCTATATTAGAAGAAGATACCAATACGTCCAGTTTTTTGTTAAAGAAAATGGGCGTAAATGAAAAATTACTCTTTACCAAATTAGATGCCCTTGTAAATGCCTATCCTAAGGTTTCGGGTGGTCAGCCTTATTTGGCCAACGACGGTGCGGCAGCCTTGAGTAAAGCCGAAAATCTACTCAAAGACTTTGGCGATGAGTATGTAAGTGTAGAACTCCTTTTATTAGGAATATTTTTAGGAAAAGACAACGTGGCCACTTTGCTCAAAGATAGTGGCTTCAAAGAAAATACGTTAAAAACAGCCATTAAAGAACTTAGAGGTAACACCAACGTGAAAGACCAAAATGCAGAAGCAACTTATCGTTCGTTAGAGCGATATGCTCGAAACCTTAACGAATTAGCCAAATCGGGCAAAATAGACCCTGTGATTGGGCGTGACGAAGAAATTAGGAGGGTTTTACAAATATTATCTCGCCGTACCAAAAACAACCCAATGCTTATTGGCGAACCAGGGGTTGGTAAAACGGCCATTGTGGAAGGCTTAGCCCAAAGAATTGTGCTTGGCGATGTTCCCGAAAACCTCAAAGACAAAACCATATATACCCTCGATATGGGTTTGTTGATTGCTGGAGCCAAATACAAAGGCGAGTTTGAAGAACGCCTAAAAGCTGTTATCAAGGAAGTAACCGATGCCGAAGGTGACATCGTATTATTTATCGACGAAATCCATACCTTGATTGGTGCAGGGGGCGGTGGCGATAGTGCCATGGATGCAGCCAATTTGCTCAAGCCAGCTTTGGCTCGTGGCGAATTACACGCTATTGGAGCTACAACTTTGAAAGAATACCAAAAGTATATCGAGAAAGATAAGGCTCTTGAACGTCGTTTTCAAGCCGTTACCGTCGACGAACCCGATGTTACCGATGCAATTTCTATCTTGAGGGGTATCAAAGAAAAATACGAACTCCACCACGGTGTTCGTATTCAGGACGATGCCGTTATTGCGGCTGTCGAACTTTCAAACCGCTATATTTCTGACCGCTTTTTACCCGATAAGGCTATCGACCTTATGGACGAAGCTGCAGCCAAAATGCGTATGGAAATAGATTCGGTTCCTGAAGAAATCGACGATTTGCAACGCAAAATTATGCAGTTTGAAATTGAACGTGAAGCTATTCGTCGTGAAAATAACAAAGAACGTGAAGGTATTATTAGTCGAGAATTGGCCGAACTAACCGAAAAGAAAAGCGGTTTGATGGCCAAATGGCAAGCCGAAAAATCGGTATTGGATAGCGTTAGAAAAGAAAAAGAGAATATCGATCGCCTCAAACTTGAAGCCGAACAAGCCGAACGTGCTGGCGATTATGGCAAAGTAGCCGAAATTAGATATGGAAAATTGATTGAAGCTGAAAACAAATTAAAGCAACTTCAAAATCCAAAATCAGAAGAGGTAACGATGCTACAAGAAGAAGTTACGGCCGAAAATATTGCTGAAGTAGTAGCCAAATGGACGGGGATTCCTGTGTCGAAAATGATGCGTGCCGAACAAGAAAAACTTCTTCACATGGAAGAAGAGCTCGGTCGTCGTGTAGCAGGGCAACAAGAAGCCATTGAGGCTATTTCAGATGCCGTTCGTCGCTCTCGTGCAGGTATGCAAGACCCTCGCCGTCCTATTGGTTCGTTTATTTTCTTAGGAACAACGGGTGTCGGAAAAACCGAATTGGCGAAGTCTTTGGCCGATTATCTGTTCAACGACGAAAACGCGATGGTACGAATAGATATGTCTGAATACCAAGAACGCCATGCGGTAAGCCGTCTGATTGGAGCACCTCCAGGCTATGTTGGCTATGATGAAGGTGGTCAATTAACCGAAGCGGTTCGTCGTAAACCTTATAGTGTTATTCTTTTGGACGAAATCGAAAAAGCTCATCCCGATGTTTGGAATATCTTGTTACAGGTATTGGACGATGGCCGCCTAACCGATAACAAAGGGCGTATTGCCAATTTCAAAAATACCATTATTATCATGACTTCTAATATTGGTAGCCATATTATCCAAGAAAAAATGGCTGAAATGGAAGGCTGGAACGACCAAATTGTGATGGACAAAGCCAAAGAAGAAGTACTGAGCTTGCTAAGACAAGTGGTAAGACCTGAGTTTTTGAACCGTGTTGATGAAATTGTGATGTTTGAACCTTTGTCGAAAGGTAATTTGCGTAAAATTGTTGAAATACAATTCAAACAAATCCAAGACCGTTTGAAGGAACAAGGTATTACACTAGAAGCCTCACCTGAAGCTTTGACCCTATTGGCCAACGAAGGCTACGACCCTACAATGGGTGCAAGACCTTTGAAAAGAGTTATGCAAAGAAGAATTCTGAACGAACTTTCAAAACAAATTCTTGGTCATTACGTCACCAAAGATTCAGTAGTAATGATGGATACAGGCGTAGATAATACCCTAACGTTTTCAAATATTGCTACAGAAGTAGAATAATAGTGGAGCAAATCAATGGGACACACGTTTTGAGGAAAAAGGTTGAGGAAGGTGTCCCTTGTTTTTTGATTCAAGAATATAAAAAAGGCTGTCTATTGTATTAGGTAGCCTTTTTGTTGCTAAAAAATTTTGGTAATCAGCAAGTCAAAAACTTCAATCAAAATCAAAATAATAATCACCCACTCTAGGCGAGTACTCTCACGGTTTTGCACTAAATCAGTAAATAGCATGAGGGTTTCTTGTACAATTTTGAGCTTGTAGTCTATATCCTGATAACGCATTTTTAGGTCGAAGGTCTTCTTTAGCCCTTTATCGATACGTTCTAAGTGTTCGTTTTCCCAAGCCTCTTCTGGCGAGTCAAAAATATACAGGTTGTCGATGATACTATTTTTAACATTGAGTGTTTTCCCAATAAACATCAATAATTCTTTTTGCGAGCTTTTCAGTTTACCATTTTGCTCTAGTTCGTCGGTCATCTGCTTGGTACTTGTCAGAATTTTGTAGGTCAATGCTTCATAATAATCTAAGGAAACCGACTGCCCAATATTCAGCATAATAATACGGATAGTGTCGTCGGTAAGCTCTGACACCGTAATCGAATTATACTTTAATACTACCGATACGGCGGTGTCGGTTTGTACATCAAAATCATCTTCAAACTTTTCCTCAACCAAGGCCTCGGCATAATTTTTGGCAAATTTCAAAAACTCACTTTTCTCCAAATCATTAAATCCTGCAAAAACCACTACACCATAGCTAAGCAAATAAAAATATTGCCCTTCTTCTCGTTTATAAAACAACTCTGAATTGTTATTCAAAGCTGGTTCGCTAGCATATTCTTGTTTAAATTTTTTGAGGTTTATCACCTCAGCAATTTGGTAAGCCTCTATTTTCATGGTTTTGAAAAATTACTTTGCAGGGTGGTCAGTTATTGAATGTGCTTATTTCTTTTTGGGCTTGCATTCCATACAATAGTCGGCAAGTTCCTGAATTTCTTGTAAGATTTGGTCGTGTGTCTTTTTAAGTTCTTCTGTATTTTGCCCCAAGTTGGTTGAACTCAAAATAAAGTTTTCTCTTTCCGACAGCTCTTTTTGGACTTCTTCTTGTGCTGCCACATAGAAATCACTATTAGAAAATGCCTTTTTTTGTTCAAATAATCGCTGTCTAAACTTACGAGCATACAGCTCGGTCAAATCAAAAATAGTTTGTGAATAGGCCAACAAATTTTGGGTAATATTGGCATCGGGAGCAACAATATAAGAGGTATTTTTGATAAAAACTGTTTTTACCTTGCTATTAAAATTCTTGGTCAGCATAAAAGATGCGGCACTCATCTGATAGCCAAAATCTATATTACAGCTTGCCCGACAGCCATAAATACTGTTGCTCGACGAAGGGGCTTTGGCTGCAAAATCAGTTAGCTTCAAAGGGCTTAATTCACTCCAAACAATGATATTTTGGGCTTTTGCTTGGCCAAGCACCAGTACAAAGAACAAAAGAATGGTATTTTTCATAAAGTTCACATTTTGTAATATTGGATGGTTAATTTACTAAATCTTTACGCTTAAAAGAAGCCTCAACTACGATTCTAACACAGTGTTAATACGCTCGTTATGCAATCGTTTATTCTAGGATTTTTTTCACTTCATTCAGTTTTAGTAAAGCCTCGATTGGTGACAGCGTATTGATATCTAGCTTTTTTAATAATTCTTGTATTTTTTCAAATTTGGGGTTGCTGGCTGCCTCAAAAATATTCATCTGAAAATTTTGTTTTGGCATTTCCTTGATGGTATTACGATGCTGCTCTTTCGAGCGATTTTTTTCTAATTCCGACAAAATTTCGTTTGCCCTAAACACCACACTTTGTGGCATCCCCGCCAACTGTGCCACATGAATCCCAAAACTATGTTCAGAGCCACCTTCGGTAAGTTTACGCATAAAGATGATTTTGTTACCCACTTCTTTTACCGAAACATTAAAATTTTTGATGCGTTTAAAATCGGTAGCAAGCTCGTTGAGCTCATGATAATGGGTTGCAAAAAGAGTTTTGGGTCTAAACTGGGCATGATTGTGGAGGTATTCGGCAATAGCCCAAGCAATCGACACACCGTCGTAAGTACTTGTACCTCGGCCAATTTCATCCATCAAAACCAAACTTCTATCAGACAAATTATTCAAGATACTAGCCGTTTCGGTCATTTCTACCATAAAAGTAGACTCACCTTTGCTAAGGTTGTCGCTTGCCCCAACACGAGTAAATATTTTATCGACAATACCAATTTCGGCCGTTTTGGCAGGTACAAAGCACCCAATCTGAGCCATCAGCACAATAAGGGCTGTTTGACGCAAAAGAGCCGATTTACCAGCCATATTGGGCCCTGTAATCACAATAATTTGTTGAGCAGTATCGTCCAAATACAAATCATTAGGCACATAGCTTTCGCCCAGAGGCAATTGTTGTTCAATTACAGGATGGCGCCCCTCCTGAATACTCAGGACTTTGCTATCTGAAATAGTGGGTTGAGCATAATTATTTTTCTCTGCAATTTTGGCAAAATTGGTTAGTACATCCAAAATAGCAATAATACGGGCATTTTGCTGAATTTGATGCACGTAGTCGTTGGCTACATTTACCAATTCATTAAAAATACGTTGTTCTATGACAAATATTTTATCTTCAGCATTCAGAATAGTCTCTTCATATTCTTTCAATTCTGGCGTAATATATCTTTCGGCATTTACCAATGTTTGTTTCCGAATCCAGTCGTTTGGTACTTTATCTTTATGGGCATTGGTTACTTCCAAATAATAGCCAAAAACCTTATTGAACGAGATTTTCAATGAAGTAATACCTGTGCGTTCAATTTCTCGGTTTTGGAGTTGAATCAAAAAGTCTTTTCCCGAATAAGCAATAGCCAATAGCCTGTCCAATTCTTCATCAACGCCCTCTCGAATCATGTTGCCCTGATTGGTTACAATAGGCACTTCGTCACGCAGCTCTTTTTCTATTTTTTCTAGCAAGAAGATACACGGGTTTAGCTGGTCGGCATATTTTTTCAGTACCTCTGCCCCTGCCCCACGCTTGCTTTCTTCTGAAAGCAGCAGTTGCCCGATTTGTTCTTTGATAGGAGCAATATTGAGCAAGGCCTTTTTGAGTTGCCCAAGTTCACGAGGATTGATACGACGAACCGCCACCTTAGAAATAAGGCGTTCTAAATCTCCAATTTGTTTAAGGTATTGTTGAAGAGCTTCACGTAGCTCGATATTCTTTTTGAAAAAAGCTACCGTATTTAAGCGTTCTTGAATCAAAGATTTTTCTTTGAGAGGCAATACTAGCCATTTTCTAAGCAACCGAGCCCCCATTGGCGTAGTTGTATTATCCAAAATCTGAATTAAAGGAACACCCCCTTCTTGCTGGGCAAATACCAATTCGAGATTGCGAATCGTAAATTTATCGAGCCAAACATATTTTTCCTCCTCTAGGCGGTTAATGCGAGCAATATGCCCGATTTCTTTATGTTCCGTTTCAGACAAATAGTGTAAAATTACCCCAGCGGCAATTACGCCTTCGGTAAGGTTTTCAACCCCAAAACCTTTTAACGAATTGGTTTTGAAATGATTTACCAACAAAGGATAGGTGAAATCATGGGTAAAAACCCACTCTTCTAAGGCAAAAGTATTGAATTTATCGCCAAATAAATTGGTAAATTCTTGGCGATGTTGCTTACAAAAAAGTACTTCGGAAGGCATAAATCCTTGCAAGAGTTTTTCGATATAAGCAGGGTTGCCTTGCGAGCAAAGGTATTCGCCCGTAGAGACATCCAGAAAAGATATACCTATTACTTCTTTGGAAAAATTAGAAAAACAAACCGATGCCAGATAATTATTTTGCTTGGTTTCTAAGACATTATCATTGAACGACACCCCAGGCGTTACCAATTCGGTGACACCTCGCTTTACAATACCTTTGGCTGTGGCTGGGTCTTCGAGCTGGTCACAAATGGCAACACGCTCGCCTGCACGCACCAGTTTGGGCAAGTATACATCCAACGAATGATGAGGAAAACCCGCCAAATGGTCATCGGCATTGCCATTATTTCGGCGTGTTAGCACAATTCCCAAAATTTTAGAAGCTCGCACCGCATCTTCCCCAAACGTTTCGTAGAAATCGCCAACCCTAAATAACAATAAAGCACCAGGATACTTGGTTTTGATTTGATTGTATTGTTTGGCTAGTGGTGTTTCGGTTGCTTTTTTTGCAGGTTTATCTTTATCAGTGTTGTTAGAAGGTCTTGCCATTATCAGTAATCTGTTAGTTGTTAATGAGCATTTGTCATGCCAATTGCCATCTTTTTTTCTATTTTTAGAAGGAAACACAAAAGTACGGCTTTTTACCGATTGGTCATGATGAATTCTATAGCTGAATTGTGCCATAGGCCGTAATTGTAAGATAATAGGGTATCTTATCATCATCTTTTACCTACTCGTGAATGATGTCTACACCCCAGTACTAAAATAGATAATAATGGTTGTTAAGTAATCGACCATCTATTTTCTGGCATTTCAAAATTGAGCCTTAACACTATTTGAAATAATCGTTGTAGCGGTAACCTTTGCGGTTACCGTTTCTTATTTCGATCAAATGGTAACCGTAAAGGTTACCGTTACAGTACACCTAAGAGAAACATAATAAATTATACCCGACAATTTTTGTGTATTTACTTAATTTTAGCAAAAATCAAAAAACACTTGTATGAAATCACAAGAACTCATAATATTGTAGTAAAATACAACTAAATACGCTTTGCAACCTATAAATACACCTATATGAAAAACATCTATTTGGCTAATTTATCAAATATTTTCTTCGTGATAGTGGGCGTTCTATACATTTTCCCTATCATAAAAGTTAGTTACATTCACTTCCCCCGATTAATATGCTTAAAGGTGTTATACGCACAATAATAAAATCTTCTTCTTTTTTAAACAAATCTGTAATATTATGCCTAAAAAAACCTCAAAGGGGGTAACTCTCTACAAACAATTACTTGGGAAAAATACTATTTCAACAAGCTGTACCCTAGTAAATATGAAGAAAACTCACCTAACTTTTGTACTATCAGTTTTTACCGTTTTCTTTTCTTTAGCACAAAAACAAGACTCCACAGGACGTGACTCGCTTATAATTAAAAGTGTTGTACCGCCACCATCCAATTCCAATACATATACTCCCAATCTTATTCTCCCTTCGCCTCATGCAGCTACACTCGGCAATTATGGCAATACCCCTATCAATCTAAGTTCGGGTTTAGCAACACCCAGTATCTCCTTATTGGATTTAAAGGAAGGTAATATTGAGATGAATGTGGGTATTTCGTATCAATATAAAGGGTTTAAGCCTTTTGAATCTCCAAGTATTCTTGGAAGGGGGTGGTCATTAAGTGCTGGAGGAGTGATAACGCGCGTTATTAAATCAAAACCTGATGAAAGAAGGCCTGTATCCAGTAATGCCTACGGGTATGCTACTGCTGAAAACAGAACAAATATAGCAAATTTAATTAATAACGATGGAACAATTGTTCAGCCAGCAGGGCAATCGCTATTTTACAGTATTCCTGACGGAGAACCCGATATGTTTGTTTTTAATTTTATGGGAATGACTGGTAAGTTCTTTTTTGGAGAAGATGGAACCATTCATGTCGTATCTGACAGGAAGATAAAGATTGACTACAGAGTTGTTAAACTTACTCAAACCATAGCCAACAACCCCAATATTGATTTATATCATTTTGTAGAATTTTCGATTACCGATGAAAATGGAACAACCTACAAATTTGGAGATACCAATACCAATATAAGCCTACCTATCAAAAATGTAGAATTTTCTTCCTCAGGCTCTGACTTTGATTGTACAGGTGGAAATATGAATATCACTTCGTGGTTTTTAGCTGAAATAGCCGATAAAAACGGGAGTAAAATCAACTTCAACTATACCAACGATTACCTATACCAAAGTGGAGACAATAATCATTTCAACTTCACTTTGCGAGGTAGAAATACTAGCTCACCTGTAGCCCGTGGACAATACAATACATCTCAGCAAACTTATTATTATGATAATATGTGGAGCTGTGTGAGCTCTTTAGAAAATTTTCTGACCTCAATCAAAGGAACGAACTGGACGGTTAATTTTGAATATGACAAAAAAGAGAATGTAACCTACTTGATAAAAACAACCCTCCTTGCTAATACTATTCCCAAACAAGAAATCAAAAAATTCATATTTAATTTTTCCAATTTAACCAATCCCGATGGCCTATTGTTATCGGCATTGACAGAATCGTCTCTTGATAATACCATTGCACCTCAACATCTTTTTACTTACTATAATGCCCAAAATCTCTACTACCAAAACCCTTTTGCCATTGATTATTGGGGTTTTGATAATGGTGCCTATAACAATACTACTCTTATAGCCGATCCTCCTTTCAATGCACAGCGAAATCCTAATTTTTTGGCTACTCAAAAAGGGGCTTTAACCACCATCATTTACCCAACAGGAGGTTCAACGCAGTTTGTGTATGAACAAAACGACTATGGACAACTACGGGAGTCGGAGTATGAAAACGGAGTATTGATTAACAAAAAAGATTATGGAGGCCTCCGTATAAAAACGATTATTGACAAAGACGTGAATGGCGATATTCTAAGTAAAAAGGAATATAAGTATGATTCTTTTAGCAATATCAACAAATCCAGTGGAGTTATTTCATCATCGATTGGTCTTACCAAACTGAGATATATCGATGCCCCTATCAATACCCCTACTACACCTCGTTTTCCTGTGCTACCAAACAAAGATTTTTATTATTCTGAAGGCTTGCACACTATGGCAGAAATACCTATTTATTATACAAACGTAACCGAAACCCTAAGCGATAATTCTATCACAAAAACGACGTTTACATCTCACAACGACTATAACGACTTTTGGGGGGTAAACTTTGGGTGGGGCAACAACCAAATAGGAAGTTCTGCCAACTATTCTTTAATGCGTTCTTTACCAAAAGAAGTAAAATATTACAATAACAATACCTTAGTCAAAGAGACAAAAATCACTTACAATTTGGTAGATAGGCATAAAGCTCGTTCTCTCTATACAGGTAATGCTACAGCCACTCCTTCAATTCAGCAAACCATAGATTTTCTAAAAACATATTATACGTATTCTGGATGGCTACAAAAAGTAGCCGAAACCGAACGACTTTATGTCGACCCTACTAATTTTATTGAAACCATCACAAATTATCATTACAGTAATTCCAATTATCTACAACTTACGTCGGTATCTACCCAAAGCAGCAAAGGAGAAACGCTTTTGACGAATTATAAATATCCGTATGATTTCGGTACAGAGCCGTATCTGACGATGACCAATAAAAATATCATCGCTCCTGTTATTGAAGAAACCAACTTGTTAGATAATACCCAAGCCTTTTGGAAATTTACAGATTATGCAACATTCGGAACATTGCAATTACCCCAAAAAATAAGAACACAGATTGGTAGTGGTGCTATTATTACGCCCATTACCTTCGACAACTATGACTCCCGAGGTAATCTAACACAATACAGTACTCGAAATGGGCAAACCGCCACCATGCAGTATTATGGTACATTAGATTTGGGGAAAACAGATCTTTTGAAATCTCAAACCATAGATGGCTCAAAAACAGCAACATTACTAAACAGAACGGTGTCTTATGACTATGTACCTTTAGTTGGCCGAAGTTCAGAAACCGATATTAATGGGTATACAACCACTTATTGGTACGATGTATTCTCTCGTTTAAAATCTATAAAAGACACCCAAGGCTACCTTTTAAAGGACTTTCATTATCATTATGCCAACCAAACGGCTCTTTCGGGTTGGGGTATTATACCTACCAACACCATGAATTATGTAGTAAGTCGTACAGCCAAAGAGGCTCAAGGTACGGCTAGCTTAAGTTCGGATATAGAAAAAACCACCACACAGATACAGTATATGGATGGATTAGGGCGAAGTCTGCAATCTTTAATCTGGAAAGGTCTCCCTGATAAAACAAAAGATATAATTGTATCAACAACTCTATATGACACTTATGGCCGTCCCTATAAAGATATATTACCAATACCAAGCGAAACTGCCACCGCAGAATACACTAGCACTGCTCAAAATTTGGGAATTACATTCTATGGCGATAATTTTCCTTTTACAGAAACCGTTTTTGAATCAAGTCCTTTGAATAGACCCCTCAGAAAGTATGGGGCAGGACAAGCATGGAGAACCGCAGATAAATTCACTAAGTTTGATTATTGGTTAGCAGGCAACGAGATGATTCGTTTTGATATTCAAGCAAATGGCTTGGTCAATGGCAATACTCGATATCCCAATAGTTCGCTTTACAACAATCTTATCACCAGCGAACGGGGTATTTGGACTATGGAGGTAAAAGATAAACAAGGTAGAATAATAGGTAAGTTACAACAATTGGAAGCTAATACCTTCAACTTTGCCACCACTGCTTATGTTTATAACAATTTAGGTCAATTAAGTTACGTTGTTACCCCAAATGCCTACAAAGGCTTTGAAAATGGTACTTTTACTAGCTTTACAGAAAACGATAACTTATTTTTGGAAGGCATCTACGGCTATCATTACGACAACCAAGGGCGTTTAACCGAAAAACATATCCCTGGAACAGGCTGGACACGCTACGTTTATGACAAACAAGACCGAATCGTCCTTGAAAACGATGACAAAGATGCCAATACCAGTCCCAACTACTGGAAGTTTAGCCAGTACGATGCCTTAGGAAGGGTAATCCGAACAGGACTTATCAATAACATTGGTACTTATAGCCGTAGCCAATTACAAAGCGAGTTTGATGCCGTAAGCGTTCCCTACGAAGAAAGAGGCTCAACCCTTTTGGGCTATACCAATCGCTCGTTTCCAAGCAGTTATACCCCTGCCGAGACCAACATAAAAACCGTCAACTACTACGACGATTACACATGGCAAACAGAAACAGCCTACAACTTCCAGGCGGCCAATGCCTTCCATACACAAGCCAATACCAAAGGCCTCCAAACAGGAGCATTGGTACGAAACCTTGAAAGCAACGACTGGTACAAATCTGTCAACTATTACGATTATAAAGGGCGAGTTATTCAAGATTTTCAACAAACCATTCGGGGGAACATCATTAGAAAAGATTATCAATATCGTTTTAATGGCGAACTTCTAACAACGAGAATCACCAAAGGCTCAAACATTAAAATACTCAGCTATGAATATGACCATTTAGGCAGAAAAACTACATTTAGACATTCTTTAAACGGTAATGAAAAAACCATTGCCAAATATATCTACGATGAAATAGGACGGTTAAAAAGCAAACAATTTAGTCCTACATCGGCTATTGGGAGTTCTCAAACAGGCGATTGGACAAACTCCACTACATGGCAAGGAGGCAGTATTCCAAGTATCTCTGACAATGTTCGTATCAATACAGGGCATAACATCACCATTCCTACAGGAAAAATCGCCACAGCAGGAAGTTTATACAATGCTGGTACACTATATAATAACGGAACGCTACAATTAGGAACTCTCAGTCTTAATGCTAGCACTACTACTCTATATAGCCTTGATTACAAATACCATATCAGAGGTGGGGTAAAAGGAATCAATCTCGATGCCAATAACAACCTAACCAATAGCCTATTTAGCTATAAACTAGACTACGAGGAAGACGGTACATACTACGACGGAAATATCAGAAACCAATATTGGAAAAGTAATATCGACGGTATCCAAAGAGCCTACCAATACAACTACGACGGAGCTTCGCGTATCACCGCTGCCACTTATGGAAGTACCAAAGCTGGTGAAAACTATGCCCTAAATAACGTAACTTATGATGCTAATGGGAATATCAAAACTCTTTCAAGAAATGGAGCAACGAATACCAATTATACCAGTTTTGGCAATGTCGATAACCTAAGTTACACCTATCAAACCAATTCTAATAAGCTCCTAAAAATTCAAGATGCCACCATTGGCAATCCAGACTTAGGCGATTTTAGAGATGGTACTAATACCAATAATGATTATGAATACTGGGAAGATGGTAGTTTGAAAAAGGATAAGAACAAAAAGATAGCCTCTATCACTTACAATTACCTCAAACTCCCCAAAACAATAACATTCGACAACGGAAGAACTATTACAACCCAGTATGATGCACAAGGCTCAAAACTCAAAAAAATAGATTCTAATGGCGAAACAACCGATTATGAAGAAGATGAGATTTATGTAAACAACGTTTTATACCAAACCTCCCACGATGAAGGACGAATTGTCAATGGTGTGTATGAATACAATATCATAGACCATTTAGGCAATCTAAGAGTATCACTCAAAGACTCCGCAGGTATAGCCGTGCCTGTTCAAAGCCTATTCTACGACCCTTGGGGTTTGTCGATGAAAGGGATGGCAATTACACGAAATCCTGCTAACTTCAATAAATTTCAATTTCTAAATAGGGAAACGCAATTTGAAACAGGTTATATAGACTTGATTCACAGGCAATTTGACCCTTCTATTGCAAGATTCACTAGTCAAGACCCCGTAATAGAAGGACAAGAACACTTATCTTTATATCAATATAGTTGGAATAATCCATTAAGGTACACCGCCCCCGATGGTAAAGCAGCTACTGACATAACACTACTAGGTGCGAATAATTCAAGTGTTACCGTAAAAACTGATTTGGTAGATTTAAAAATCAATGCCAGTGGTTTAGGTATTGATTTTGGTGGAAATCATACACTTTCTGGAAATGATATTTTACAAGTTGCTGTAGATATAGGGGGTGTTTTTGACCCAACACCAACTTTAGATGTTTTAGGAGCTTCACTTTCTGCCAAAAGTGGCGACTATTGGGGTGCAGGTGCGAGTATATTAGGTGCTGCTATTCCTTTCGCAGGTGATTTAGCCAAAACTAGTAAAGTTACCAAAGGTATTGATAAAATTTCTGATGCTATTGATGCAGTAAAAGGTGCAGATAATGCAAAAGGAGGCGTTTATGTTTTAAAAGATGGTGATACGGTAGTAAGGACGGGAAGAACAAAAGATTTAGCGACTCGTGAGGCTCAACATAAAAATGACCCTACTCTTGGGAAGTATGAATTTGAAACGAAATATAAAACAGATAGTTATGCAGAGCAAAGAGGGTTAGAACATAAAGTTTCAAAACAATACGAATCAACGGCATCAAAAGCAAATGGAGGTCATAACAAAATAAATGCTATTGGCGATAAAAACCCAAATAAAGCAAAATACATACAAGCCGCAGATGATTACCTAAAAAGACAATAGTATGGAAAAGAAAAAAATAAAATATTCGGAAGGGGATTTATTTATAATTGAAACTGAAAATCACAATAAATTTTTAGGTTTGATTGCAAGACGTAAAGGACGTACAAAGTTATTATTCGGTTATTTTTGGAAACTGAATTTTACCATTGGAGAGAATCTTGTTTTGAATAAAAGCGATGCTATTACAGCAACTAAATTTGGGGGTTTAGGCTTTGAACTAAGTAACTGGCAAGTTTTAGGTAAATATTCAGGATGGCAAAAAGAGGATTGGGGTATGCCAGAATTCAGAAGATATGATGAACTTATTGATAAGTATTATGCAATAAGTTATAATGAAGATTTTGAAGAAATTGCGAAAAGGAACATCTCTAAAAATGAAGCAGATTCTTTATTCAAAGATGGTAGCCATGGTCATATATCTCTTGAAAATCATTTACAGCGAAATTTTACATAATTAAAAAAGCCCCTATTCGGGGCTTTTTTATTGACAAATATATCCAAAATTCGAGGATAAGAAGCACCAAAATAATTATTGAGCGACAGCCAAGTTTTGTTCAAAGAAACTTGGGAAATGCTGTTTAGTGAGCATTGTATCAATAATATTCATGACAATATCTCTAAGCCTATGCAGGAGCATTGGTAATGAATGCCAATAACAACCTAACCAATAGCCTATTTAGCTATAAGCTCGACTACGAAGAAGACGGTACATACTACGACGGAAATATCAGAAACCAATATTGGAAAAGCAATATCGACGGTATCCAAAGAGCCTATCAATACAACTACGACGGAGCTTCGCGTATCACCGTTGCCATTTATGGAAGTACCAAAGCTGGTGAAAACTATGCACTAAATAACGTAACTTATGATGCTAATGGCAATATCCTTAGTCTTAGTAGAAATGGGGCAACAAATACCAATTATACCAGTTTTGGCAATGTCGATAACCTAAGTTACACCTATCAAACCAATTCTAATAAGCTCCTAAAAATTCAAGATGCCACCATTGGCAATCCAGACTTAGGCGATTTTAGAGATGGTACTAATACCAATAATGATTATGAATACTGGGAAGATGGTAGTTTGAAAAAGGATAAGAACAAAAAGATAGCCTCTATCACTTACAATTACCTCAAACTCCCCAAAACAATAACATTCGACAACGGAAGAACTATTACAACCCAGTATGATGCACAAGGCTCAAAACTCAAAAAAATAGATTCTAATGGCGAACCAACCGATTATGAAGAAGATGAGATTTATGTAAATGGCAGTCTCTACCAGATTTCGCACGACGAAGGGCGTATCAACGCACAAGGACAGTACGAGTATAATACCACAGACCATCTAGGTAATCTAAGAGTATCACTCAAAGACTCCGCAGGAATTGCCGTACCTCTTCAAAGCCTATTCTACGACCCGTGGGGACTTTCCATGAAGGGTATGCAGATAAACAAAAATTATGCTAACTTTAATAAGCACCAGTATAATGGTAAAGAATTACAACTAGAAACAGGATGGAATGATTTCGGAGCAAGAATGTACGGAGCTGCAGAAGGACGCTGGTTTGTTCCTGACCCTAAAAGCGAACGAATGAGACGTTGGTCGCCATTCTGTGCATTTTTTAACAATCCATTAAGGTACACCGACCCCGATGGATTAGAACCAACTCCAGCAGAAGCTGCAAGAATGGCTGCTCACGTTTATGGAGATAAAAAGGATAATATTCTAATAGGTGGCTGGCAGGTATCAAAAAAAGATTTTGGGTTATCAGACAAAGACTTGAATAATTCTGCCACAGGTTTGAAATCGCAAGTTTACCAGAGATTGAAAGCTGATGGAAACCTTGAATATACCTATGCTACCGCAGGAACAGAAGCTAATTGGAAAGATGTTGGTGCCGATGTGAAACAACCACTAGGTTTTTCTAATCAATATACTAATGCAGCAGATAATGCTGTAGCAATTTCTAATGTCCTTGGTGATATGGAGTTGACATTTACAGGTCATTCATTAGGTGGAGGTGAAGCAGCACTAAACGCATTGGTAACTGATAGAAAAGCTATAACATTTAATGCCGCAGGTGTTGGTGATATGACAAAAATGGCAGAAGGAAACTGGAAAACACTTTTCAAATCCGAAAAAAATATCAATGCTTATATATTGCTAACAGATCCGTTGAATAATCTCCAGAATAAAAGCCCTATAATGCCTGATGTAAATGGTAGGAGACATTACTTATGGCCAAAGGATTTGCCATCAACCTACAACGGACATAGCATGGATAACATATTAAAGAATTTTGGTATTAGACAACCTAATGATTACAAAAAATAATGAAAGCAACTATACTACAAATTATACTTTCTTGTTTATTATTTTCTTGCTCTAATAGAGATGAGTTGGTAGACAAATCAAACTTAACTGGCAATGATTATCGTCTTTTTCAAAATACTCCAGCTTGGGAACTGGCCAAGGCTGTACAAGACGAAAATGAAAAAAAAATAATTGAAATAGTTACTAAAAATCCTCAACTCATTAATTATCAAGAACCCAAGTTTGGCAGTACCCTTTTGATGCTAACTATTAAAAACCAACAATATAAAGCATTTGAAATACTGTTGAAAAACAATGCAAATGTAAATATTTACGATACATACGAGGGTTCTAGTGCATTAATTGAAGCCGCAAGTTCCAAATACTATCATGTAAAATTTGTTGAAGCACTCTTACAACATGGAGCAAATGTAAACGATGTACAAAAAATTAAAAATGAGCCAGATAAAATAAAATCAGTGTTAATGAAAGCGGCTAAAACGGGTAACATCAATTTAATAAAATTGCTTATTGAAAAAGGTGCTAACTTAAATTACCAAAATAGTTACAAACAAACTGCACTAAGCGAAGCTGTTATGAGAGAACGCTACAATATTGTACTTTATTTACTTGAAAATGGTGCAGACTACAAACAACCTATATTTTTCAGACCAGCTTATGGAATACATTCAGACCAACAAGACTCTAAAGATAAAGGAAAGTCTATATATTTAGTAGATATGTTGCGAGAAGATTTTTTTGAGCTTGATACAGACGAATACAAATACAAAATGCAAATAGTAGATTTTTTAAAAACTAAAGGGATAGATTATCGAACAACACCAATTCCTGAATACATCAAGAAAAAAGCCCAAGAAGAATATCCTAATAGTTGGCAGGAATATTTAGAGAAGTACTAACAAAGCCACTCACTAGACATGCCCCCCCAGTTAGTGTCTAACTGGGGGATAACTATATATATATTGCAACAACAATACCCTCAACAAGTTAAGTTTCGTTGTTTACTAGTTCAAAATATAGTTATACTAGAATCACAGTCAGTCATTACAAGTTCTCAAACTACAGTATCCCAAGCATCTCTGACAACGTCCGTATCAATACAGGTCATTTCATCACCATTCCTACAGGCAAAATAGCCACCGCAGGAAGTTTATTCAATGCAGGTACATTACAGAATTATGGTACATTAAACTTAGGTAGTTTGTCGGTAAACACCAATGCAGGAATATTACAAACCCTTGATTACAAATACCATATCAGAGGCGGGCTAAAAGGCATCAACCTCGATGCCAATAACAACCTAACCAATAGCCTATTTAGCTATAAACTAGACTACGAAGAAGACGGTACATACTACGACGGAAATATCAGAAACCAATATTGGAAAAGTAATATCGACGGTATCCAAAGAGCCTATCAATACAACTACGACGGGGCTTCTCGTATCACCGTTGCCACTTATGGAAGTACCAAAGCTGGTGAAAACTATGCACTAAATAACGTAACTTATGATGCCAATGGCAATATCCTTAGTCTTAGTAGAAATGGGGCAACAAATACCAATTATACCAGTTTTGGCAATGTCGATAACCTAAGTTACACCTATCAAACCAATTCTAATAAGCTCCTAAAAATTCAAGATGCCACCATTGGCAATCCAGACTTAGGCGATTTTAGAGATGGTACTAATACCGATAATGATTATGAATATTGGGAAGATGGTAGTCTGAAAAAGGATAAGAACAAAAAGATAGCCTCTATCACTTACAATTACCTCAAACTCCCCAAAACAATAACATTCGACAACGGAAGAACTATTACCACCCAGTATGATGCACAAGGCTCAAAACTCAAAAAAATAGATTCTAATGGCGAAACAACCGATTATGAAGAAGATGAGATTTATGTAAACAACGTTTTATACCAAACCTCCCACGATGAAGGACGAATTGTCAATGGTATCTATGAGTATAATATCACAGACCACTTAGGTAATCTAAGAATAGCCTTCAAAGATTCCTCTGGTATAGCCGCACCTCTTCAAAGCCTATTCTACGACCCTTGGGGTTTGTCGATGAAAGGGATGGCAATTACACGAAATCCTACTAATTTCAATAAATTCCAATTCCTAAATAGGGAAACGCAATTTGAAACAGGATATATAGACCTGATTCACAGACAGTTTGACCCTTCTATTGCAAGATTCATAAGTCAAGACCCTGTAATAGAAGGACAAGAACACTTATCTTTATATCAATATAGTTGGAATAATCCGATCCTCAAATCTGACCCTGATGGGATGTGGCCTGGAGAGACATATTGGAATATATTACGAGATTATATGAAAGACTATGTAAAAGATAAAATTGGATGGAATTACTTAAAACCTCATGAACGTAAATACGCTAAAGAGCATGCTGTTAATGCAATAAGAGCAAAATTTATTTCCGAAGACGCAGAAAGACTTGCAAATACCTTGGGAGACAACACTTTAATGAATGGAACAACCGTTGACGCTGAGATAAGACATGATGGGGGCATAAAAAATGCTATCAAGCATGCTTTCTGGATGGCATCAATGACAAGATCACTAGGTTTAAGTGCAGCTACAGAATTAGGCACATTACATGAAAAAGGCCAACTAGGAGCTTTAACCGAAATGGATAAAGCTAATAATGCAGTAGGAATCGAAATTGGAGAAGGTTTAAATATCAGATCCGAAAATTCAGAAATATTATCGAAGGTATTAAATACTGGAATGCAAGGGAATTTATCTATTGTCACCTTTGATAAAGATGGTAAAACACCAATAGTAACTAAAATCAATTTATCAGAAAAAAAATATGAAAAACATACTCAAATCATCAAGAATATTATTAAAATCATGCAAAAACAGGAATCTGAACAGCGTATTTATCATGGAGGGGATTAAATATTTTTTATTTACATTTTTATTACTAAGTTGTCAGCCTGCATACAAAAACATTGAGGATAACACCTTCAAAAATAAGTTTGTTGATTTATTAATCAAATTTGAGCATTTAAAAAACACTGAGAAGGCCAGATTTAAGCTGGATACTCTGACAGATTTTAAATGGGAAAAAATGTATATTTTCGGAGGGAGTGAAGATAAAGAAGGAATGAACAAACGATTGGGATTTAAGTGGGAATATAGTTTTGACTGGGATATTCTTCAAGAAGGAGATTTTATGTTTGTTTTTGTAAGAGATAATCAGGTTGTCTCTACTTCCTATTTCATGCGTGATGGATTACCTTGTAATAATTTTTCAATATCAAATGGTGACAATTTTTCAACACCTCAAACGTCGCTATTTTATATACAGAAAGAGTTTTATAAGGACGATAAACTAAACTGGGAGTTTAGGATAACCAATGCCAGTGTCAAATAATGAAAGTATTTATTGTTCAACATAGTCCACAGATTTGTAGTATCAATAAAAACAAAACTCTACCTTCTAAATAAAATATATGTTTGTGATTTTATCTATCTACTAAAAGAAAAAAACAAACTCACATTAAAATATTAGCCCGTTGACTATAAGATATAGTTAGCGGGTTTTGTGCATAACTACGGAATATATAGCTAGGCAATCTAAGAGTAGCCTTCAAAGATTCACTAGGCATAGCCAAGATTACACAAGCTAATGCCTTAATAAACGGAATATTATAAGTACGCTAAAGGCAAACAAAGCTATCATGTAGCTGATAGGTATAATCCCCTTTTATCATATAAAATATAGATTTAGGTCTAGTATAATTAATACTTTAGCATAAATTACCCCAAAAACAGGTCTTATTTTCCTTTGTATTTTATTTACTTTTGAAGACAAAGCTTTAGAACTGAATATTGTAAAGGTTTTTGATGAATTTGTAGTATCAGCCCAACTAACAAAAAACCAGAAACTTACCTAGCCCTTCTCTTATCACTCAAGCATAACTTATGATTGTATTTATCTCTAGTTCAAACTTATCGCCTAAACATTTGATAAAAAAAATCACTGTCGGTAATACCAACAGCGATTCCTAAACAGACAAATAGATTATTTTATTATCTTAATTGATTTGACAATATTTCTTGTTCAAACCTGATATTTTAATGCTTCTGAAAAATCTGTGGGCCTTTGCATCTGTGTAAACCCAAAACAACACAAAAGAAAGGCCCTACAGCTCACTCAATCGCAATTTAACTTCTACGTTTTTACTTATTTCTATACACTTTTTCGTAGAAAAGTGGGAAAATAAATAAGGTTAAAATCGTTGCACCAATCATACCTCCAATCACAACAATCGCCAATGGCTTTTGTGATTCTGAACCTATACCCGACGACGTAGCGGCAGGCAACATCCCAAAAATACCCATCATGGCGGTCATCATTACTGGCCGTACCCTCGATTTTACCCCTTCCTGAATAGAATCCATGAGCGACATTCGTTTATGGAGGTTCTCTTTGAACACCTCTATCATGATTACTCCATTTTGGATACATATACCAAACAAGGCAATAAAACCAATACCTGCCGAAATACTAAAGTTGGTATGGGTTACCAGCAAGGCTACCGACCCCCCAATGATGGCAAATGGTACATTGGAAAACACCAAGGCGGCATCTTTTAAGCTCCCAAACATGATATAAAGAATAAAGAAAATCGCAATCATTGAAATAGGTACTACCTGTGCCAAACGCTTTGTAGCTCGTTGTTGGTTTTCGAAGTCCCCTTTCCACTTCATATCGTAGCCTTTGGGTAAATTGGTAATTACTTTGGCTACTCCAGCCTGAGCTTCGGCAATGGTACTACCCATGTCGCGGCCACGTACCGAAAACTTCACAGCAATAAAACGTTTGGTATCTTCTCTGAAAATCAAGCTTGGCCCTGTAAGCGTTTTAACTTCGGCAATTTGTTTGATAGGAATTTTAGTGCCGCTCATAGACGGAACCATTAGGTTACGAATTTCTTGCTCTGATTTACGATATTCAGGTTGGAAACGCACTCGGATATCAAACTTTCTTTCACCTTCATACAACTGACTGGCGGTTTGCCCACCAATTGCCATTGAAATTACGGCTTCAGCATCGGCGGTTTGTACACCATAAAAATTCATTTTCTGCTGATCCATTTCAATATGTAATTCGGGTTGGCCTAGGTTTCGGATAATACCCAAATCTTCAATACCACGTACATGACGTAGTACTTTTTCCACTTTTTCGGCTTGACTTTCTAAATAATCAAAGTCATTGCCATAGATTTTTACGGCAATAGAACCTTTTACCCCCGAAACGGCCTCTTCAACGTTATCCATGATAGGCTGTGAAAAGCCTAATGTTACCCCTTGAAAAATCGAAAGCTTTTCTTGCATTTTCTCAATTAATTGGGCTTTGGTCAGTTTACTAGCCCATTCTTTTTGAGGATAAATATCGACGTGAAACTCTACGTTATAAAAACCTGTTGGGTCAGTTCCGTCGTTGGGGCGACCTGCCTGCGACAGTACTTGTCTCACTTCAGGAAAGCCTTCAAAAACCTTTCGCATATCGTTGGCATACCGCACCGACTCGTCTAAGCTAATGCTTCGAGGCATTGTAGCACGTACATAAATAGAGCCTTCGTTGAGCTGTGGCAAAAATTCTGTTCCGTGAATCGTCAATGTCCAAAAACCTACTATGGTAATAATAGCCGTACCAATAAAAGTGAATTTTTTATGCGAGAAACAGTAATGAAAAACCTTCATTGAATAACGCATCACAAAACTTACCACGAAGTTACTTTTCTCTTTTACGTTATGGTTCATAAGTAAACTTACCATAACAGGTACAAGTGTAAGTGTAAAAATCAAAGCTCCCAACAAAGCCGAACCTAGTGTCCAAGCCAAAGGCGAAAACATTTTTCCTTCTACTTTTTGGAAAGCAAAGATGGGTAATAGGGCTATCAGGATAATAATTTTTGAGGTAAAAATCGCTTTACCCATATTAGAGCCAGTACGTTTGATAATCGACATTTTAGCCAATTTATTAAAACGCTCCATTCCTACCTCTTCGGCCTTATGTGCTAACACGACAATCAGGCCCTCTACTACCACTACTGTACCGTCGATAATAATCCCAAAATCGACTGCACCCAACGATAAAAGGTTGACATTCATGCCCAATAGCTTTAGACACGTAAAGGCAAATAGCAATGCCAACGGAATAATCATTGATACAATCAACGATGCACGCCAGTCGGCCAAGAATATCAATACAATCAACGTTACCAATACAATACCTTCAATAAGGTTGTGGGTTACAGTGTCGATACAAAAATCTAAAAGGGTTTGACGATTATAGAAAGTTTGAATTTTGATACCATTAGGCAAAATTTTGGTATTTAGTTCTACTACTTTTAGGTTCAAATTAGCAATAACTTCCGATGGGTTTTCGCCTTTTCTCATCACCACAATACCTTCTACAGCATCGTTGTTGGTACCACGGCCTACTTGTCCTAAACGAGGCAAAGCCGACTCTGTTACCGTTGCAACCGTTTTTACATAAACTGGTACTCCATTGATATTATCCACCAAGATATTTTGAATATCCTGAATGTTTTTGAGCAAGCCAATCCCACGTACTACATACGCTTGATTGTTTTTAGTAATTACATCGCCCCCAACGTTGATATTACTTTTTTCGACAGCCGTAAATACATCGAGTGGCGTAATTTTATAATCTTGTAAAAGGGTTGGATTTACACTGATTTCGTAGGTTTTTACTTCTCCACCAAAACTTACAATATCTGCCACACCCGGAACCGACCGTAAGTTTCGGTCAACTACCCAATCTTGCACTTCTTTTAGCCGACGCGACGTAAGGCCTTTACCTTCGAGGGTATATCTAAAAATCTCGCCCGTTGGCCCATAAGGAGGCTGTATGTCGGGCTCTACGTCGTCGGGCAAGCTGACACCTTGTAATGCGTTGTTAACCTGAATACGAGCAAAATTATTATCAACACCATCGTCAAACATCACTACTACTACCGACAACCCGAATAGCGTAGTAGACCGAACAGTTGTTTTCTTTTGTACGCCATTCATTGAAATCTCCAAAGGAGCAGTCACAAACTTTTCTATTTCTTCGGCACTTCTTCCAGGCCACTGTGTAATAATCGTTACTTGTGTGTTGGTAACGTCGGGAAAGGCATCGATAGGTGTATTCATAAAACTTGATACTCCACCTATAACAATTACGGCAGTAAAAAAGAATACTGCAAATTTATATTTTAGCGAAAACGCCAATAACTTTTTCATAAAACTTCCGTGTTTTTAGATGCTAAAAAATGAACCAAAATCTGGGGAAGCCCCTCTTTCTCCTTCTTTTCTCCCAAATTTGAAATCAAATACTCTTATTCAATAAGAGCATTATAAACCAACAATTGATTTTTGTTCATTACTTTCTCACCTTCTTTGAGGCCACTTGTAATGTAGGTTTTATTAGCGTTTTGTTTGGCAATTTGTACCTCACGCACTTCCATGTGCTGGTCGTCTTTGTAAACCACAACAAAATTTTTGTTTTGGTCAAAAATGATTGACGACGACGGCACAGCAATACTGCGGGTATCGGTGCTGAAACTTACATTTACCTGAGCAAACATTTCGGGTTTCATCAAAAAATGAGGGTTGGCCAAATTAATACGCACTTGTAAAGTACGTGTTTCGGGGTCGAGGGCATTACTCATTTTATCTATTTTACCCTTTAGTACCATGTCGGGGTACGAAATCAATTTAACCTCTACTGGCGATCCTACTCTTACTTTGGCAATATCGGCCTCATAAACATTGGCTACGATTTGGATTTGCGACAAATCGGCAATGGTAAAAAATGCACCTGTTTCGCCTTCATGAAAAGACATTTTATCAGAAATAGCATTGTTTTTTTCGATAACATAACCCGCAATAGGAGCTTTTAAGGTATAAAAAGCATTTTTTACATTATAGATACTAGCTACTTCTTTGGCTCTTTTCAACGACCCCTGAGCTTTTAGCAAATCATTTTGAGCAAACGTAACATCCTTTTCCGATGCTAAGCCTGCTTTATACATATCTTTTTGAACTTGTAAATTCTTTTGTGCCGACAACAAATCGGAGGTTGACCCTACGGTTTGGTTTTCAACATCTGCTACTTCCGACGAATGTACGATAGCCAAAGTTTGTCCTTTGCCTACAAAATCGCCTAAGTTGGCACTAATTTTTTCGATAACCCCATCGACCAAAGGCGAAACTTTCACCTGCTTATCTTCATAAGGCGTTACTTTTCCTGTTAGCTGTAATTGGGTTTGTATGGGCTCTAATGTGGCTGTTGCTAAGCTTAATTCTTGTTTTAATCGAGCCGAAAGCTCAAAAGGCTTTTCATCTTTTGTTTCGGTATCAGCCTGAGTACTGGTACATGCCGATACAGATAAAAATGCCAACGCTACTGATATATATATGATATGCTTTTTCATGATACGTTATTGTCTGTTTTTGTCTTAAAGAACCTTTTTACCTACTACAAAATTCAAGTTTTCAAATGCTTGAATTCTGGTGTTATTAAGTGAATTAATTTGACTAACGGTGTTTTTATACGACTCTAAGAAATCTGTAAATTCTATCAAGGTTACATTGCGCTTTTGATAGTTCTCGATTACTCCATCTATTAGCTTATTAAAGCTAGGCAAATAGTTTTTATCGAGCGTTCTATACAGCCTTTCAGCTTCTTTGGCTTTTAATAAAGCCTGTAGGACATCGTTGGTAATTTGGACATCGGTTTGTGCCAAATACTGTTTATTAGCCAAAATCTCGTTCTCTGCAATTTTGATATTTCCTTGATTTTTGTTGAATATCGGCAGCGACATCGACACCGTAAGGGCATGATAATTATTGAGGTAGCTTCCTGCACGGTCATAGCTATAACCTACCGTAATATCGGGGGTTGCCAATGATTTTTGTAAAGCCAAATTAGCCGAAGCAAGGCGTACTGTTGCTTCTTGCATTTTGCGGTCAAAACGGCCGTCGGTAGCTGTGTTGGTCAAATCAGCCAACTTCAGGTTATCCAAATCCATATCGCCCAAAACCTTTTCGTCTACAATTGGCTCGATAGGTTTGGCACTTACATCTCCTATTAGTACCTTAAATGTAGCCTGATTATCAGCTATGTCCATCAAGATACTACTACGCTCTGTTTCTAGGGTTACTAAGAATGATTGTAGCCTAATTACCTCTTTTTGAGGTACATTACCTTTCAGAACTTGCTCTTGATAAGCACTAATCAACCTTGCGAGGGTTACGATTTCTTGCTCGTAGGTAGTCAAGGTTTTTTGTAAGAAATGAATCGCATAAAAGCTAGTACGCAACTGATACGAAAGTCCTCTCAAGATTTCAAAAAACTGATAATCAGTAATTTCGGCATTGATTTTAGCAATGTTTACTTGCTTATTGCGTTTGCCAGCCAACTGAATCAGTTGTTGAACTTGAAAAGCACGTTGCCCAAAAGCCCCAATCATAGCATCATTGGCAATTGTTGGTGTAGTATTGAGGGTTTGCTCAATATTGATTTCAGGATTGGGTAGTAACTTAGCTTGTATAATTGCCGCTTTTGAGGCTTCTATATTATACTTCTGTGCTAGCAAGGTTAAATTGTTTTTGACAAACTGTTGCTCAGCATCGCTAATCGAAATTTTTAAGGAATCAGACGATTGTGCTATTATCGGACTCGATAAAAGACAAAAGCCTATTATCCACACAAAATAGGACTTCATAGAATTTATAGTCAAGTGATATTAAAAAGTTAAACGGACTCTCCCTAATAATTAACCTATTGTACCAAATACAAAGCACAACAAGACAAGCAAGCTTTCTGGTGAAAGAAAACTAACGACACAACAATACATTACCTATACCACGCCAATGTATAAGCAAAACTTGGGTATTATCGACAAACCCGATTGTTCAAAACGGTTTGCCCAAACCTTGTTCTGACTTTCGTGATTGGTAATATACCTTTTCTCTCAAAAGATTTTTCTCGATTCTCTCAACAGCATTCTATAACAAACTAATTACTGATTATCAGCTAGTTGCTTTGAAATACCAATCAAAGATAGTCTTTTGATATAAATTATTGTTTTAGGGAATAAAAAAGTGAAGCTATTTATCTCAAATCAGATAAACACAATGAAGTTCAAATAATTTTTGAGGAGGATATATGGCCACTCCTATTCGAGTACCCACTCCTTGTAAGCTTTGAATAGTTGTTAATACCTGACAATAGACATCTGAAGGAGCTGCAAGACAACGTGAATCTTCCGAACGTTCATCTTTCTCTTCTTGGTTATCTAATAAGCAGTGATTTTCAACTTCAAAGTGACGGCCAAAAGTTCTTTTTTTGCTAAATCGAGAAATACTTTTCTTAACTTTTGCAATCTCTTTATTAGTATTTCCTCCATCAAAAGCATAGCTGTTCGTTGCTATAGACCATAGCAAAAAAGGGAGTAGCCATTTATAGATTTTGAAAGATTTCATATACTGTTGAGATTCTTGGCCGAATTACCAATAAAATTTAAAGAAGTTTATATAGAACTCTATAACTCATTAATACCATCGGGTTAGGAAAATGGAATATTGGGGTTAAAAAGTTCTTGTGACTTTGTATTGCGTAAAGATAGAAATTTGTTTTTGATTTTCGTAGTTAAAAAATGTTAAAAGTATAGTTTTTTAGCTTTTTTTTTTATAAACCAGCAAAAACATACATCTAACGCCTTTTTTTTGTTGATTTTTATCAACAAACTGTTCTTATCATTCTATTGATGAAACACTTAATATACCCAACGCCCAAAGCCATACAATTGGTGTGCAGCAAGCAAGGTATTCGTATTGGGCTCACTGATGTATCTGTAATGTTAACTTTTCTAATGTTTCTGGCATAAATATTGAAAGTGAGTATAACATTTGCGTGTAAAGGCTTTTTTGTCGTTTCTTTGTAAATTGCAATTGTTCAAAATCATAAACACAAGCATTTGTCGTTAATCTGTACATATCCTTGAGATACCACCCTTACGATTCTCTTGCGATTCAACCCTCATAATATTCAATAGTATGGCTAAAAGATTTCAAGTATTAGATTCGTTTTCTCACATTAGTAATTCCGTTAATCATCCCATTCACGCACTTGTTTCGGTTCAGTACCCAGCCCTAAATGGTTTGCAAAGTTTGCAGGATTCTATCAATGCCATTTTTAAGAAAAAAAGAGCGGTTTATGTTGCATTATCCGACCAAAAATTGATTCATATTCATACCGTAGGAACGTCGGTAACTACTACCCAAGAAATTCCTTTCGAGCATATTCAAGATATTCATATTGATACCAAAAGTCAGCACCGAGATTTCAATGCTCCTAAAGTAACAGTAACTACCAAAAATCCTAAAGCCAAAAAAGCAAACGAAAAGGTGCATGAGTTTATCTTATTTCCTTCTTTGTTTTTTCCAAATCTCAAATACTCTGAAAATCATACCGAATTGATGCAATTTGTACAGATGAGAGAACACCTTTTGGAGCAACTCAAACAGGTAAAGAAAACTTTAGAAGATAAGAAAGCCACTGAGGCCGCACAACAAAACTGAGGAAAAAAGGCTCGGATATGTTTGTGAAAGATAAAGCTATTTGACCATTCCTATTAGTATCTGAATAGATTCATATCCTAATAGGAATGGTTTTATCCTTCTTTGTTGAGCAATTTATCATAAAAACTTACAGTACAGTTATTGTCTGGTTTTGGTAAGCCATTAACTCTAAGGCATCGGCAGGGAGTTCGGTAATGAGGTAGTTAATTTCTGATAAATCGGCCACTTTCATTTTCATCACTGAGTTGAGTTTTTCAGAAATAGACAATACCGCTACCTTGTCAGCAGCTTTAATCATGGTCTTTTTTACCTGCACAGTTTCCCAATCAGAGTCGGTTAGGCCACCTTTGGCATCGATGGCATTTGTTCCCAAAATACACAAATCAGCTTTCATTTCCGACAATCTTAGGTGTACTTCACCCCCAACGGCCATTTGGCTATAACGAGAAAGCTGCCCTCCTATCAAAATAATTTCGACATTAGGCTTATCTAGCAATTCTACAGCCGTTAATGGATTGACAGTCATGAAGGTAACCTTCAAATCATCGGGAAGGATTTTTACTAATTCTCGAATGGTTGTACCCCCACCTACCAATATTAGCATACCATCTTTCAAAAGCGATAATGCTTTCTGAGCTATCTGCAATTTAGCATTATGGGCATACGTTTCTTTCAACTGCGACGAATGGTGATAGGCTTTGGACATAGCACCGCCTCGTATTTTGATAATAGCCCCTTCTTCCGACAGTTCATTCAAGTCCCGACGAATCGTATCTTCCGATACATTTAATACCTCCACTAATTCTGCGAAAGATACCCGAGTATGCACATTGATTTCTTTCAAAATCAAATCCTTTCTCTCCTTCTTTAAAAGATTAACCGACATAAGGTTTTGAGTATTTGTTTTTACGATACAAATATAGCAAAAACTACAACTTTCAGCATCCTGTCTTAAATACCATATATTCAAAATTTGCAAAATTTGAGAATAAATACTCAGTTTTTGAAGAAAAAACCAATTTTATTTGCAATAAATGCTTGTTATTACAAAATATTATGTACGTTTGTGCAATCAATGCAATAATTAATTGCAAAATTTGCAAAATAACTACTTACCATAATAACTCAACAGCTCATGAAAAAAATTAGACTATTACATTTTTCTCAACGGTTGATGTGGCTTTCTGTACTAGGCGGCATTACCTTGAATGGCTATTCGAATGTTGAATATGGTTCTAACCATCTAACTAAAGTTATTGAATCTACAACACTTGCAACTGTTCCTTTGACAGGAAACGTTACTTCAGCCAAAGACGGAACACCTATTGCTGGGGCTTCGGTATTTGTCAAAGAAAACCCTAAAGTGGGTGCTACAACCGACGCTCAGGGTAATTTCAAACTCCTGATTCCTGATAATATTGCTAGTGCAAAATTCAGCATTGTTGTATCTACTATTGGATATGAACAACAACAAATAGCTATTGCATCGGGGCAAACTTCTTTAAGTATTACTTTAAAAGAAAGTTTTGAAGCCTTAGGTGAAGTAGTGGTAACAGCTTTGGGCGTAAAAAAAGATAAAAAAGCTCTTGCTTATTCTGTTACTGAAGTAAGTGGTAGCGAATTTACGCAGGCTCGTGAAACCAACTTGGCAAGTGCCCTTTCGGGTAAAATTGCAGGGGTAAATGCCACTAGCTTGGCTACTGGTGCTGGTGGTTCTAGCCGTGTGGTTATTCGTGGCAATGGTTCTCTTTCGGGCGATAACCAACCTTTGTATGTTATTAATGGTATGCCTATTGATAACAGTACCCCAGGTGGTAGCCCAACTACAGGTGGTAGCGGACACAACGTTGACCGTGGCGATGGTATTGGTGGTATCAACCCCGACGACATCGAGAGTATCAGTGTTCTAAAAGGAGGTACTGCCGCAGCGTTGTATGGCTCTCGTGCTGCCAATGGTGTTATTTTGATTACAACCAAAAAGGGTACTGTAAAAAAAGGTATTGGACTTGAATATAACTCAACTGCAACTATCGACGATGTCGTAGATTTTACAGATTGGCAGTACGAGTACGGGCAAGGTGACGGTGGTGTAAAGCCAACATCGCAGGCTCAGGCTATTAGCTGGGGCCGTCGCTCGTGGGGGGCCAAAATGGATGGGCAACAGTATACAGCATTCGATGGGCAACAACATGCGTATTCTCCTCAAAAGAACAATATCAAAAATTTTTATAATACGGGCTTTACTTTTTCTAATACCGTTGCTTTTAGTGGCGGAACAGAAGCTCTTAATTTCCGTGCTTCGTTGGCCGATATCGACAACAAAAGTATTTTGCCTAATTCTACATTCAACCGAAAGGTGTTCAATTTAAGCCTGAATTCAAAGCTTAACGAACGCCTTTCGATAGATGCCTTGGCTCAATACAACCTCGAAAAAGCTCATAATCGCCCAAGTGCAGGCGATGCCCCTGGAAACCCCAACTGGGCTAACTACATGATTGCCAATACTGTAGATATTGGATGGCTTTCGCCAGGATATGATGCCAATGGCCGAGAAGTACAATGGAACGAAACGCCTTACGCTTCTAATTCTTACTTTGTTGTTAATAAATTTACTAACGACGATACCAAAAATCGTTTTATCGGTCAGTTTGGTATCAAATACGACATCTTGAAAAACCTTTTTGTTAAAGGAAATATCAGTCGTGATTTTTATAACTACAACTTTACGGGTATTATTCCTACTGGAACGGTTTATACAATCAATGCGGCTGGTGAATATCAAGGTATCAAATCGTCGGTAAGTGAAAGCAACTCGATGCTAACCCTCAATTATAATACCGATTTCAATAATGTACACTTGAATGCAATGATTGGTGGCAACAAACGTAGCTTTGAGCGTGAAGAAATCTATACATCTGGTACACAATACATTATACCTAATTTTTATAGCTTCACCAACCTTGCTACAGCTACTACTCGTCCTGTTACACAACGTTTGGCTACCAATTCGGTATTTGGGTCACTCGACCTCGACTACAAAGGAATTTTGTTTTTAAATGCCTCTGCTCGTCAAGACTGGTTCTCTACTTTGGGTATCAAAAACAACACCATTTTGTACCCTGCTGTAGGGACAAGCTTTGTGCTATCGCAAGCAACCGAAATGCCTTCGTTTGTTAATTATGCCAAGTTACGTGCTTCGTGGGCTCAAGTAGGTGGTGGTGTTCCTGACCCTTATACACTCAACCAAACTTATAGTATGGTAACAAGTAGTGGACAGCCTTTACAACAAATTACAACAACCAATGGCGAATATCTTCTTAACAACCCAAGCTTAAAACCTTTTACATCAACTACTTGGGAGGCTGGTTTAGATACCAAATTGTTTAACAATCGCTTGGGAATCGACCTTACGTATTATCTCAGAAGAACTACTAACGATATTGTAAAAACGGCTATTTCTGGCACAAGTGGTTATCAATATACTTACGTAAACGTTGGACAAGTAGACAACCACGGTATCGAGTTGTTATTGACAGGTGGGCTTATCAAGTCGAAAAACTTCAATTGGAATGCTAGCTTCAACTTTGCTTATAACCAAAACAAAGTAGTAAAACTCACAGAAGGTGTCAATACGATTCAATTGGCAACTTCGGTAGGTTCGTGGGCATTTATCAATACCGACGCTGGCCGCCCTTATGGTATTATTAAGGGGTACACTATGGTAAAAGACAAGGCTGGCAATATTGTATTTGACCCATCGACAGGTTATCCTGTAAAAGGACCAATTACCGAAATAGGTCAGGGAGTAGCTCCACTTACGATGGGATTGAGTAATAGCTTCAGCTACAAAAACTTTTCATTAGATATATTATTGGATGGCAAATTTGGCAACGATGTATTCTCGGTAATGAATGTATATGCTACTCGATTTGGTTTACAAAAAAGTACTTTGGCAGGTCGTGAATCGGGCTTACAGGTATCGGGGGTCGATACCAAAGGCGAGGCTTTCACCAAAACTATTCCTGTGTCGAACCTGCGTTTGTATTATGACAACCTGAAAAACTATTCAGATTTATTTATCTACGATGGTAGCTTTATCAAATTGCGCCAAGTGGTATTCGGTTATAAGATTCCTGCTCAGTACTTAAAATTTGCCAAAATCCAATCAGCTTCTATTTCTTTCGTAGCAAGAAATTTATTTATCCTGTACAAAAAGACCGACAACTTTGACCCTGAGTCGAGCTATACCAATAGCAATGCTCAAGGATTTGAAGCCTTTGGTTTGCCAAGAACAAGAAGCTATGGTATCAACTTATCCGTGAAGTTTTAAAGAAATAGTATCTTTCTGATAAAACCAACAACAGATAACTCATCAAGGCTGAACTCTTTTCTTTTGAAAAAAGCCTGTTAAAAAAGATATAATCATGAAAAAGCTTTTTACTATAAAAACCCTAGCTCTTTTATCAAGTGTTGCTTTATTGAGTGCTTGCGACAAAGGTTTTGAGCAACTCAATATCAATCCCGACACTTCGCCGATTATTGTACCTTCGTATATGTTTAGCAAAGCCCAATACGATGCCCTAAACAATAGCTGTGCTAGTACCTACGAGTTTGCTTGTGGTGGTTCGGTACAACATTTCTCGACATACAAAGATGTTCCTGCCATTGGCGACAAATACTTTTTCTCGCAAGGTACATACCCTTACGATTTTTTCAACAATGCCTATCCTCTTGGTGTAAACGAAATCGGAGCGGTAATTAATGCCGTAAAAAACGACCCTACCCAAGCCAACTTGCATGCGATTGCTCGAATATGGAAAGCTTTTACTTTTCATCGTATTACCGATTTGTATGGCGATGTGCCTTACTCGGAAGCTGGAACTGGCTATACCAATGCCAATTTTACACCAAAATACGATTCTCAGAAAAGTATTTATGAAGATATGCTCAAAGAGCTTGAGCAAGCAGCCACTAGCCTAGATGCCTCTAAAGCATCGTATGGCTCGGCCGACCTTATCTATGGTGGCGACGTAACAAAATGGAAAAAATTTGCTTATTCTATGATGTTCCGGTTGTCGATGCGTTTAACAAAGGTAGATGCTAACTTGGCCAAAACATGGGCTCAAAAAGCCATTGCTGGTGGTGTTATCTTGGACGATGCCGACCTAGCCAAAGTTCAGTATATTGCCAATGGACAAGACATCAACAAAAACCCTATTTCGTTGGCTTTGCGTGGCAATAACTATGCCGTAGCCAATGGCAACGACAATACCGAAGGAGGCAAGTTTGCCAAAACTTTTGTTTCTTTTTTGACTGCAAACAAAGACCCTCGTCTGAATTCTATTTCGGTAGTTTGGGTAAACAAAACACAGGACACCACGTTGGCTATCCAGAAAGGGATGCCTAATGGACTTTTACAAAAGCCTGCTGATTTTATTACTTATTCAGAACCCAATATCAATACAGTATTAAAACTAGACGCTCCATTGATTGTACTGAGCAATGCCGAAATGAATTTGTTGATGGCCGAAGCCGTTATTCGTGGCTGGGCTAGTGGCGACGCTGCCACTTATTACAAAAATGGTATTGCAGCTTCTATGCGTAGTATGGCTCTTTATGGCGACGCCGCTGCAATTTCTACTGCCAAAATCAATACTTATTTGGCGGGTCATCTATTTGCTAGTTCTTTTGAAAGCCAAATGGAACAAATCCACTCGCAAATGTGGGTATCATTATTCCCGAACGAAGTAGAAGTATATTCTAATTGGCGACGCACAGGTTATCCTAAGTTAACACCTGTCAATATTACAGGCAACCTAACCAACGGTAGTATTCCTCGCCGTTTGTTATATCCTTTGGCCGAGGAAAACCTCAACGGCCCTAATTTCAAAGCCGCTGTGGCAAGTCAAGGTGAAAATACCTTAACTACCAGAATATGGTGGGACAAATAAAGTGAAAAATGAATACCCGACCCAAAGAGCTTTTTAAGCTCTTTGGGTTTTCTTGGCATGAGATTTCTAAGCTAATTACGCATTTCTGACTATGACTTTATTGATTGTTATTCTTTGTATTGTACTGCTTGTTTTATTGATTACCGTTGGAAAAACCAATGCCTTCATTGCCTTTTTAATTACGTCTATTACGGCAGGTTGCTTCATGGGTATTCCTCTCGACCAAATCAGCAAATCTATTCAGAAAGGCATGGGCGATATGCTTGGTTCGCTAGTTATTATTATTGCCTTGGGGGCTATGTTGGGCAAATTGGTAGCCGAAAGCGGTGCTGCTCAGCAAATTGCTTCGGTAATGATGAAAATTTTTGGTGTCAAATACATTCAGTGGGGTTTAGTTTGTACGGGGTTTATTATTGGTATTCCTTTGTTTTATAATGTAGGCTTTGTATTGATGATTCCTTTGATTTTTTCGGTAGTGTATCAGTACAAATTGCCAGCCGTGTATATAGGCCTTCCTATGCTTGCTTCGCTGTCGGTAGCTCATGGTTTTTTGCCGCCACACCCCTCTCCTGCGGCTTTGGTAGCACAGTTTCATGCCGACATGGGCAAAACCCTATTATATGGTATTGCTATTGCTATTCCTGCTATTATTATTGCGGGGCCATTATTTGCCAGAACCCTCAAAAATATCAAATCAGAACCAAATTTGTCTTTTTCGGGTAAAAACCTACAGAATAAGCCTTTACCAAGTAGTTTCATAAGTTTTTTTACATCGTTATTGCCAGTGTTTTTACTAACAGGTACTACACTTGCCACCACCTTGTTTTCAACTCATGACAACCTTATCAGGCTATGCCATTTTATTGGCGACCCTTCTATGGTTATGTTGATTGCTGTGATAGTGGCCACTTTTACTCTGGGTGTCAATCAACACCAAAGTATCAAAGACACTATGACTATCTATAGCGATTCGGTAAAAGACGTAGCAATGGTATTACTGATTATTGCTGGTGCTGGTGCTTTGAAACAAATTTTTATGGATAGTGGCGTAAGCAACGAAATTGCAGGAACACTCAAAAACATAGCGATTCATCCTCTTATATTGGGGTGGTTAATATCGGCATTTATTCGGGTTTGCCTTGGTTCGGCTACGGTAGCAGGACTCACTACGGCTGGTATTATGGCACCCTTGATGGGCGAGCTACACGTTGACCCCAATTTGATGGTATTGGCAATTGGAGTTGGTAGCCTCATGTTTTCACATGTGAATGACCCTGGTTTTTGGATGTTCAAAGAATATTTCAACCTCAGTATGAAAGATACCCTACGCTCGTGGTCGATGATGGAGTCTATTGTAGCAGTTACTGGCCTAATGGGCGTATTAATCATCGACTTCATTTTTTACTAATATATACGCCAATATCATACCACTTAATACTTGTTTACTCATTCTTATTAATGTATAAATTATGAAACTAAAATCTTATCTCTTTATCGGCTTTTTTTGTTTAGCATTTTATGGTTTTGGTCAAAAACAACAAACCAATAATTTACCTAATCGGGTCAACTGGTTTCAGGATTTAGGTTTCGGAATGTTTATTCACTGGAATGTAGATGTGTCGTTGGGTGCTGTAATTAGTCACTCTATGGCTGGGGCTTCTACCGAATATGTAAACAAATACATCGCCGAGTTGCCAAAGTTCTTTAATCCACAAAAATTTAATCCACAAGAATGGGCTAAATTGGCCAAATTGGCAGGAATGAAGTACGTAGTTTTTACAACAAAACACCATTCAGGTTTTTGTATGTTCAATACCAAAACTACGCCTTTCAATGTCATGAATACCCCCTTTGGTCGTGATATTACCAAAGAAGTAATAGATGCCTTTCGCCAGCAAGGGATTGCTATTGGTATTTACTTTTCGCCCGAAGATTTTTATTTTTTCCATAAAAACAATATTCCTATTGGCCGTTTGCAATTGCCTCAGCATTTTCCAGCCAAAAATCCTAGTTTGATGGATTACGATAAAAAGCAATTACAAGAGCTATTGACCAACTATGGCAAAATCGACATTTTGTTTATTGATGGCCCTGGCGATGGCCTGCGTGAATATGCTTGGAGCTTGAACCCCGAGCTGGTAATTACTCGTGATATTATGACTACGCCAGAGCAAAACACACCAGACGAGCCAATGCCCCGCCCATGGGAGGCTTGCTACACAATGGGTACCGACTGGCAATATAAGCCAACCAACGACCCTCATAAATCGGGTACAGAAATTATTAATATGTTGGTAGAAATGCGTGCCAAAGGGGGTAATTTTTTACTCAATGTAGGCCCTAAACAAGATGGCGAAATCCAGATTGAACAGCAGGCTCTTTTGCAGGAGGTGGCTTTGTGGAACTTTGCCAATGCCGAAGCTATATATGCCGTCAAGCCTTTGCCTGTAGTACGTGAAGACAATATTTGGTACACTCAGTCGAATGATGAAAAGTATATTTATGCTATTGTACAAAGAAATACCCCCAACGACTGGAAGTATGGTACTCGCAAAAATTTGGTACTAACCCACCTTGAGGGTAACGCCAATACCAAGGTGAGTATTTTGGGCTACAAAAGCGAGCTGGTAGAATACAAAAATGGCTTCGATGCTAGTACTTATTTGGCACCTACTTCAATAGGATTAGTAATCAGTGCCGTCAATGGACAACGCTTCTATACCAACAATCAATGGGGCAATGCTGTAGTTTTGAAAATAGAAAATGCTAAATTTAGAAAAAATATTACTAGCAAGACCTCTCAAAGTACTATAGATGGAGCAAAGTAAACCCAACAAAATCAGTAATAACCTTCAATTTTCAATAAAAACAATTATGGAACAAATCACAGAACAACTTACGCCAGAACAAGCTTTTGAACAATTAGGCCTTTCGTTACCTCCTGCACCACTGCCTTTGGGTGTTTATAAACCTTATTTAATCGACGGCAAATATTTGTATGTTTCTGGACATGGCCCTGTCCAAGACGATAAAAGATTAATTATTGGCAGAATTGGCCGTGAATTAAACATGGAAGAGGGGAAAATGGCTGCTCGTCAGGTTGGGCTTACCATTCTTTCTACTATCAAAACACATATTGGTAGCTTGGATAAAGTAAAAAGAGTTATCAAGATTTTGGGCATGGTAAACTGCGTCGACACCTTTGAAAGACATCCTTATATTATTAATGGTTGTAGCGAACTTTTTGCCGAAATCTGGGGAACAGAAAATGGTATCGGTGTAAGAAGTGCTGTAGGAATGGGTACTCTTCCCGACAATATTCCGGTAGAAATAGAGGCTTTGTTTGAACTACATGATTAAGCTAGTTCATTAGAAATGATTGAGTAAATTGTGAATTTATATATTAATTCTTCAACCAATAAAGAGCTGGTAAACAACCATTTATCAATAATAGGCATATCCCAAAATACTTATCTAATTGATGTTCTATTCATAATTTACTCAATCTCGATCAATAACTAACTCCCAATCAAGTCAATCACAATTCACTAAATTTTAAAACCAATATGGTTTTTCAACCTCCTCAAATAGTCGCATTTGGTGAGCTACTCATGAGACTGAGTTGTCCGAATGGGTTGCGATTCAACCAAACCGACTCTTTTGACGCTTATTATGCTGGTGCCGAAGCCAACGTTTGTGTGCTATTATCTCGCTTAGGAGTCGATACCCGATTGATTACACGCCTTCCTGCCAATGAGTTGGGGTACACAGCCACCGAACACCTTCAAAAACAACGTGTAGATACCTCCAAAATACTTTTTGAAGGACAAAAAATAGGCTTATATTTTACCGAAAACGGCAATGGTATTCGTTCTACAAGGGTTATATACGACCGAAAAAACTCTTCTTTTTCTCAATTACAAAAAGGGCAAATTGATTGGAAAACGGTACTCAGAGGAGCATCGGTATTCCATTGGTCGGGTATTGCGGCAGCAGTTTCAGCATCGGCAGCCCAAGTTTGCGAAGAGGCCATAGAGGCGGCGGTATCGCTTGGCATCACGATTTCGGTCGATTTTAATTATCGCTCAACCCTTTGGGACTATGGCAAGTTACCGTCCGAAATTATGCCCAAGCTCTTAGAAAAGAGCCAAATCGTAGTAGCAGACCTCGATTCGGCAAAGGTATATTTTGGTATCGAAACCAATATTCATGCTTCGTTAGAAGAACGCTTTGAACAATGTACCCAATTGCTCAAAACTTATATGCCACATTTGAGTACATTGGCCATGAGCTTCAGAAAATCGGGCGAAAATCTTTTGCATCACTATTCGGGGGCAATCATGCACCAAAATACTTTTCAGTATTCTAAAACGCATATTTTACCCCATATTACCGACCAAATCGGTAGTGGAGATTCGTTTACAGGTGGTTTGCTGTACGCTATTTTACAGCAATATTCACCTGCCCAAAGCATAGAATTTGCTACTGCTTGTGGCGTTATCAAACAAAGTATTCGTGGCGATTTTGCTGTAATCAGAAAAGAAGAGGTAGAACAGCTTATCGTAGCGGGTATTTCTGGAAGAATTATTCGTTAAAACGATTACCTTGTTTTAAAAATCATCTGTATTATGACCAATAAACGTGAACTAATTAATAGTCTCCTTAAAAAACAAGGTATCATGCCGTTGTTTTCACACGCCGATACCGACCTGTGCAAACTGGTACTCAAAACATCGTATGAGGCAGGTATTCGTGTTTTTGAATTTGCGAGCCGTACCCCCAACTCGCCCGAAACATTTCAGGCTTTGCGAGAATATGCCAACACGTCTATGCCCGGCATGATGCTTGGTGTGGGTACTATTATTACGGTAGCCGATGCCCAAAGGTATCTGGCCTTAGGGGCTGATTTTATTGTTGCACCTATGTTGAGCGAGGAGGTTGGCTTATTTTGCCGTGACAACGATATTTTTTGGTGTCCGGGGGCTTCTACGCTTACCGAAATTGTAAAAGCCCATCAGCTTGGGGCCGACTTGGTCAAAATCTTCCCTGCCGATGCATTGGGCGGCCCTGCATTTATCAAAGCCATCAAAGCTCCTTGCCCTTGTATTAACATCATGCCTACTGGCGGTGTTACTACTTCCGAAGAAAACCTCATGTCGTGGTTTGCCACAGGGGTACATTGTGTAGGCATTGGTTCAAATTTATTTTCAGCAGAAAGCTTGAGTTCGCCCGAAAAAATCCGTGAACGTGTGGATACTCTTTTGGCAACTATCCAAGCTATTAAAGGTCAATAGCACCATCAATATGAATAATACTACTTGGTACAACTTAGAAAACCCCGAAACACTCGATACTCCGGCATTGGTAGTATATCCAGAACGAGTACAGCATAATATAGATTTACTGATAGGAATGATAGACGATATTAGTCGCCTTCGGCCTCATGTAAAAACCCATAAGAATATTGCTGTTACACAATTATTACAAAACGCAGGTATTACCAAATTTAAGTGTGCCACTATTGCCGAGGCCGAAATGCTGGCTTTATCCAATGCCCCCGATGTTTTGTTGGCGTATCAGCCTGTTGGGGCAAAAATACAGCGTTTTCTCTCTTTAATTGAGCAGTATCCCAATACCCAATTTTCTTGTTTGGTCGATTCCCTCGCCGTTGGACAGGCTATTGCCAGTGCTACAACGCATCAGCCTATTCGGGTGTATATCGACCTAAACGTAGGCATGAATAGAACAGGAATTATGCCCGAAAAGGCTGAAATACTGTTCCAAAACCTCCAAAAACTATCAGGAATTCAAGTAAAAGGCTTTCATGTTTACGATGGCAATATCCGCGATTTGGCACTTGATTCACGCAAAAAAGCCTGCGACCAAGCTTTTGCTCCTGTCGAGCAACTGGTCTATCGTTTAGCCCAGCAGGGTTTCAGCAATCTGGTAATTGTAGCGGGCGGTACACCTACTTTTCCGATTCATGCCCAACGAAAGGATGTTGAATGTAGCCCAGGTACATTTGTATTTTGGGACAAAGGCTACGAAATGGCCTTTCCCGAACAGCCTTTTTTGCCTGCGGCATTGGTACTTACCAAAGTGATTTCATTGCCCGAAGCCACCAAAATATGTTTGGATTTAGGACATAAGTCTGTCGCTGCTGAAAACGAACTTAGCAAACGAGTTCACTTTCTAAATACGCCCAACCTACCTTTTGTTGGACAAAGCGAAGAACATTTGGTTTTGGATGTACCCCAAGGGCATTCATATCAAATTGGCGATATTTTCTATGGCTTGCCTATTCATATCTGCCCTACTGTGGCTCTTTATGAAAAAGCTTTCACAGCCCAACAACAGCAAATTACCCCAACAGAATGGAAAATCGTAGCAAGAGATAGAAAGATTAATACTTAGGAAAGGATACTCATAGGGCTTTCCAACGCTTTTATCAAACGGCTATTTATCTCTTTTATAAAAACAGACAACTACCATGTTTACAATAGATGCCCATCTTGACCTTAGCATGAATGCTATGGAATGGAACAGAGATTTGAGATTAACAGTACAAGAAATTCGTGACCGAGAAATAGGCATGACCGACAAACCCGACCGTGCCAAAGGTACTGTCGCTTTTCCTGAATTACGAAATGGAAATATAGGTTTGGTTGTAGCCACCCAAATTGCCCGATACGTTGCTCCCGACAATCCCTTACCGGGTTGGGCATCGCCCCAACAAGCATGGGCACAAACCCAAGCACAGGTATCATGGTACAAGGCGATGGAAGAATGTGGCGAAATGACTCAAATCAATGATTTGGCTAGCCTCGAAAATCACCTTGCTTTGTGGAACGACGGCACACCCAACCATCAAAAACCCATTGGCTATATCCTAAGCCTTGAAGGGGCTGATTCGTTGGTAACTATCGACCACGTTGAGCGAGCTTACCATTATGGATTACGTGCTATTGGCCCTGCTCATTATGGTCCAGGCAGATACGCCCAAGGTACTGATGCCACGGGTTTTATGGGCGAAAAAGGCAAAGCTCTACTCAAAGAGATGGAACGCCTTAATATTATCCTGGATGCTACACACTTATGCGACGATAGCTTTTGGGAAGCAATGGACAATTTTCAAGGAAATGTATGGGCAAGCCATAACCTTTGTCGTAGTTTGGTTAATCATAATCGCCAATTTAGCGACGAGCAAATCAAAGAACTTATTAGTCGTGGAGCGGTAATTGGGGGTGCTTTAGACACTTGGATGATGGTACCCAACTGGGTAAGAGGGGTGTCTACTCCTGAAGGCATGAACTGTAACTTGGAAGTTATGATTGACCACCTCGACCATATTTGTCAGCTCGCAGGAAATGCCTTGCATATTGGTATTGGTTCGGATTTGGATGGGGCTTTTGGCAAAGAACAAAGCCCTTACGACCTAGAAACCATTGCTGATTTACAAAAAATCCCTGATATGCTTACTAAAAGAGGCTACTCGCCAAGCGACATCAAAAACGTAATGCACGGCAACTGGCTTAGATTTTTGAGAAAAGCATGGCAATAAGCCCCAAAAACACTACTTCCCTTTGATCATAGAGATGAGCTATCCGTTCATCTCTTCTTATTTCAGCCCCAAACGAATTTCCTATGAAAAAAATATCCCTTATATTTTTACTATTTTGTTGGCTAATGCCTCTTGTATATGCCCAAAATACCCTAAACATTATTCCCCAGCCTGTTTCTATTCAGCAATATTCTACGCATTTTGTAATAGGTAATCAGGTATCTTGCTCATGGGACAATACTGCTTTAGCCACTCAAGCCGAGTTATTACAGGAAGCTTTTTTGACCCTGACAGGTGGTAAAAAACTCATTACGCAAAATACTCAACAGCACATCAAACTAATCGTTGCTCCGCAAACGGTAGAACAAACAGAAGGCTATCAACTAGAGATACAGCCCCATCAGATTCAAATTGTTGGCCATGATGAAGCTGGCGTATTTTATGGTGTTCAAACCCTCATACAACTTTTGTATCAGCACAAAACCCAGTTGCCTAGTTGTAAAATCATCGACTATCCTCGTTTTGGCTATCGAGGTTTGCATTTAGATGTAGGCAGAAATATGTTTTCGTTAGGTTTTCTCAAAAAATATATTGACCTGTTAGCTTTTTACAAACTTAATACCTTCCACTGGCACTTGACCGAAGACCAAGGCTGGCGAATAGAAATCAAAAAATATCCCCGCCTACAAAGCGTATCGGCCTATCGCAACGAAACCATTATTGGTCACAAAAAAGACTCACCACATCGCTTTGACGGTAAAAGGTACGGTGGCTATTATACCCAAGAAGAAGTAAAAGAACTGGTAAAATATGCCCAAATTCGTCATGTAACTATTATTCCAGAGATAGAAATGCCCGGCCACGCACGAGCAGCCTTAGCGGCATATCCTCAGCTGGGTTGTACTGGAGGGCCTTATCAAACTGCTACCTTTTGGGGGGTATTTGATGATGTTTTTTGTGCTGGCAACGACAGTACTTTTCTTTTTTTGACCAATGTATTGGATGAAATCTTGCCCTTATTTCCGTCCAAATATATCCATATTGGAGGCGACGAATGCCCTAAAGTGAGGTGGAAAACTTGCCCTAAATGCCAAAAAGTACTACACGATAATCACTTGACCGACGAGCATGAGTTACAAAGCTATTTTATCCAAAAAATTGAAAAATATGTTAACCAAAAGGGTAAAAGTATTATCGGTTGGGACGAAATTTTGGAAGGAGGACTAAGCCCTAATGCCACCGTTATGAGCTGGCGAGGGGAAGACGGGGGTATTGCTGCAGCACAACAAAAACACGATGTTATCATGAGTCCCGAAAGCCATTATTACCTCGACTATTACCAGTCTTTACACCTCGACGAGCCTATTGCAACAGCAGGATTCACCCCACTACAAAAGGTATATAATTATGAACCCGTACCAGCGGTACTTTTGCCAAGCGAGCAAAAGTATATCAAGGGGATCCAAGCCAATGTTTGGTCTGAATATTTAATTTCTGAGGCTCAAGCCGAATACATGGTTTTTCCAAGGGCCTTGGCTCTTGCCGAAACGGCTTGGTCGCCTAAGGTAGCAAAAAATTACCCCTTTTTTTTACAGCGTTTACGAAAACACCAGGCTATTCTAGCAGCCAAAAAGGTGAATTTCTTCAAGTGTTTTGAAGAAATCGACTATTCGTTTACAACCTATGCCACAGGAAAAACCTCTATAATCATGAATACGACTTTGCCCAATGCCCAAATTCGCTATTCGCTCGATGGGCATATTCCACAAATTACCGACCCTATTGTTCCTAAAGAATTATTGATTGAAAAAACCAATACTGTAAAAGCCCAAATCTTTGTAGGAAAGAAACCCTATGGAAAAGTTTTTGAACAAATGGTCGACATCAATAAAGCTACAGGCAAAAAAATAACGCTGACCAATGCCCCTAAGGGAAATTTTAACCCTAAAAATCCTTTTACTCTTAACAATGGGATTATTGGCACACATCGGTATAATGAAGGGCAATGGTCGGGCTTTAGTGGCGAAAACCTTGAGGCTGTTGTAGACCTTGAAAAAAGCCAAAACATCAAAGAAATAGGTATTAGTATATTAAAATATCATTGGCAAAGAATGTGGGAACCCAGTGTTTTGACCTTCGCCATTTCAAACGATGGGCAAAACTTTATAGAAGTGTATCAACAAACAGCATTTCCCTCAAATGCCATCAATACGATTAAAGTACCTATTACTCCAATATCGGCACGTTATATAAAAATTACGGGTATCAACAAAGGGATTGTACCAGCAGGTGAGTACGGAGCAGGAAATAAAGCATGGCTTATTGTAGATGAAATTGTGGTAAACTAGACTTGTACAACGGAATTATACGATGCCTGATTTTAGGTTCGTTTCATATCCTTGTAACACTCCCCGAGATCAGTTTTTTGAATCTATGCTAGGTATTTTCCTTGTTAGCTGGCAAATTTATTTGGTAATTATCTACAAATAGATAGGCAACGAGCTACAAGCTATTACCCATTCCAATAACCACAAGACGGGTTTGTAATATTGTGGCTTATAACTCTGATTAATTTTGCCATAACTTATCCCAAACAAGTATAAATTTGAGTATAAAAAGTACTATTTTGCATTTTGAAACCAATATATTTCATACAGTACAATGATTGATTGTAAAGCCTAGTATTTATCAGCGATTCAATCCTTCAAAACCCAAGAATATCAATTCATCCAATATTATCGAAAACTATAAAACTATGCTTGATTTTCAAATAAAAGAGCAAAACACAGTATTTGACGTAGTAATTGTAGGCTCGGGTGCTGGTGGAGGTATGACCGCCCACGAGCTAACCAAAGCAGGAGCAAAAGTTTGTGTTTTGGAAGCTGGTCAGCCTTATGACCCTGCCGACCCCAAAAATATTACGCAACTCAAATGGCCTTGGGAATCGCCAAGACGTGGTGCAAATACCACTCGCCCTTTTGGCGACTTTGATGCTGCGTATGGTGGCTGGGACATTGATGGCGAGCCTTATACAAGGGTAGCTGGCACTAAATTCGACTGGTTTCGTTCTCGTATGGTGGGTGGCCGTACCAACCACTGGGGACGTATTTCTTTGCGTTTTGGACCAGACGATTTTCGCAGAAAAAGCCTAGATGGTCTTGGCGACGACTGGCCGATTGGCTATGACGACATTAAGCCCTATTATGACCGTCTGGATAGATTAGTAGGCGTATTTGGGTCGGTAGAAGGACTTCGCAACGAGCCAGATGGTATATTTTTACCTGCTCCCAAACAACGTTTACATGAGTTGATGATTCAGAAAGGCAACAAAAACTTAGGTATTCCTACAATTCCTTCACGTCTTTCTATTTTAACAAAACCTATCAACAACGAGCGTGGCCAATGTTTTTACTGTAGCCAATGTAGTAGAGCGTGTCAGGCCTATGCCGACTTTTCGTCGTCATCGGTTTTGATTAAGCCTGCCTTAAAAACAGGTAATCTAACCCTGATTACTTATGCAATGGCTCGTGAGGTACTTACCGACCCTGCTACAGGCTTGGCAACGGGCGTTTCGTATGTCAATACGTTCGATATGAAGGAGTACACAGTAAGAGGCAAAATCGTGATTTTGGCTGCCAGTGCTGGCGAAACGGCTCGTTTGTTATTAAACTCAAAATCGGCTCGTTTTCCACAAGGACTAGCCAACTCTAGTGGTATTGTAGGGCGTTATATCAACGACTCAACGGGGGCGTCTAGGGCTGCTATTGTACCTGCTCTTTTCGACAGAAAAAGATACAATGAAGATGGTGTAGGCGGTATGCACGTTTATACGCCTTGGTGGCTCGACAACAAAAAACTAGACTTCCCAAGAGGGTATCATATCGAATACTGGGGGGGTATGGGTATGCCAGCGTATGGTTTTGGATGGGGTATTGAGGGCATCAACGGCCGATTCCCTAGCCGCTCAGGAATTCAGCAAGCTGCAGGTGGATATGGGGCATCGCTCAAAGACGACTATCGTCGTTTTTATGGGGCTTATATTGGTATGGCTGGCCGTGGCGAACCTATTCCTTTGGAAAGTAACTATTGCGAAATCGACCCTAATGTAGTAGACAAATATGGTATTCCTGTTTTGCGATTCCATTATAAATGGAGTCAGCACGAAATCAATCAGGCTAAACACATGCAGGATACTTTTGAACAAATTATCCATGAACTAGGAGCTATTCCGCTAGGAGCAAAACCTGGTGCCGACCGCAATTATGGCTTGGAAGATCCTGGCAAAATCATTCACGAAGTAGGAACGGCTCGTATGGGTAACGACCCTAATAAGTCCGTTTTGAATAAACACTGCCAAGCACACGATGTCAAAAATCTATTTGTAGCCGATGCTGCTCCTTTTGTAACACAAGGCGACAAAAATGCTACATGGACTATTATGGCTTTGGCTATGCGTACTTCAGAGTTTATTATCAATGAAGTGAAAAAGAAAAATTTATAATTTGAGGTTTTCCAATCAACAATTATACCATGAAAAGAAGAGATTATCTTAAAAATATAGGTTTTACCTCGCTCGGTATGGCCGTGCTTGGTGCTGATGCCGAAGCAGCAGAACTGTTAGATAAACCAAAACCCAAAGGGAAGTCGGTATTGGCCAAAAATGCCGAAATCAAAATTCCGGGAGGACGTACCAAAGATGAGGCAATCCGTGATGCCAAATTAATGGCCGAAAAGTTTTTTACCGACCACGAAATGAAAACTATTACGGTGTTGGTAGATATTATTATTCCTGCCGACGATAAGTCGGGAAGTGCTTCGCAAGCTGGTGTGCCTGCCTTTATTGAATTTATGGCCAAAGACCGCCCAACGGAATTTAAAACACCCCTTCGTGGAGGTTTGCGTTGGCTCGATTCTCAGTCAATAAAACGCTTCAACAAAAACTTTATCAGTCTTACCGAAAAACAAAGATTGGAGATTGTTGATGATATTGCCTATCCAGAAAAAGCTCAACCTCAATTTTCACAAGGGGTTTCTTTTTTTAGCCTGATGCGTAACCTAACCGCTTCTGGATTTTTCTCTAGCGAAATGGGTATCAACGACATAGGCTACGTTGGCAACCGTCCAAACGAATGGAATGGCGTACCCGACGAGGTACTCAAACAATATGGGTTAAGCTATTAGTAAATAGTACGTGAACAGGATTTTTAGCATTAAGAGATTTACAGGATGACAGTATTTGTATACTTTTCCTGTAAATCCTTAAATCCTGTTGTAATATCCTTCTACTAACCATAGCCTCTAGCAATTCTTCGTCTACTGCTTACAATTCAGTAATGCCTTCCTCCTCACTTTTGATTTTTCATATATTCTCTACCAAAAATTGGAAAAAAAACGTTTAGAGATGTAAATTGCAGTACGGTTTTTGTAATAAAAACATAAAACCTACCGCTAAAACAACATTACACATCCTTAAATACCTTAATAATAGTGACTCAGATTACGAAGCAGTTTTTTTCTCTTACCTTGTTATTTGTTTTAGGCATCATTGCCTGTTCACATCAGCCTAACCAATGGGGCGATGAAGCAACTTCCAAAACTTCTGTAAGAAACGACAGTATTGCCAAATTTTTTGACCCTCAATTAGCCGCTAAAAAAGCTGCCAAACTTGATACATTTTTCAAACATTTGCACAAAACCGCCAAATTTAATGGTGCTGTTTTGGTATCGCAGTACGGAAAAATTATCTATAAAGGGGCTTTTGGTTATGCCAATTTTAGCAAAAAAGATACCAATACCACCCAAACACTCTTTCAATTGGCATCGGTATCGAAACAGTTTACAGCGGTAGCCATTATGCAATTGCACGAAAAAGGCTTAATAGATTACAACGACCCTGTTTATAAATTTATTCCAAATTTTCCTTACGACCCAAGCATCACTATCCGCAGTTTGCTTACACACTGCTCGGGTATTCCTAATTATGCTTATGCCTTAGACAAAGTTGTTGACAAAAAAACACCTATGACCAACGAGCAAATCGTTAGTCTATTTGCCAAATACAAGCCTGGTATCAACTACCTGCCCAATGCCCGATTCAATTATAACAATTCTAATTATGTGGTATTGGCTTATATTGTAGAAAAACTATCGGGAATGTCTTTTAGAGAATATGCTCAGAAAAAGCTATTTGCTCCTGCGGGTATGTCAAAAACCTTTATTTATGACCCTACTCATACCGAACAGGTAGCCCATGCAGCCGTAGGCCATACTCCTCGTAGAGGAGGCTATTGGCAAATTCCATTCGACCACCTCGATGGGGCCGTCGGTGACAAAGGCATATACTCGACTGTCGAGGATATGTACAAATGGGATATGGCACTCAATAGCGAAAAACTGGTAAAGCTTGCCACACTACAAGAAGCATTTCAGCCAGCTCATCATTTCAGAAACCTTATCAACAAAAACTACGGCTATGGCTGGCGTTTGCAATTATTAGACGATGGCTCTTGGCTTACTTTTCATACAGGTTGGTGGCATGGCTTCAAGAATTACTATTTGCACAATCAAAAAGATAATTCATCTATTATTATTTTACAAAATGTAGCCAATCATGCTTTGGCTCGTGTAAAGGTGGCACAGTCTATTCTGTATCCCGAAAAGGCATGGTACTTTATGAATGGCGAAAGTATTCCTGAAGAAGTAGAAGGTGGTCATGAAAAATAAGGCACTTGTATAGTGCTATAATATTTTGTTGCTACCAACGTTTAAAATGAAGTTTAAGGGACTGAAGTATTTAAAACAATAAAAATTACTATAACTTTACAAGCATTAAGTAAAACGACAAATAGAAACAAATCAAAAATACAGTATGATGCCTTTCTGGTTGGCAGGTTGCTTAATATTTTGAAAAGAGTAAGGTTATTGATAGCAAAAATCCATTATTTAGACAAACACTTATTCTTTCAAATACGAAATTTCCCAAAGCTTCAAAACCAAATTTCTCCAACATCATGAAGATGAAATCATTACTTCTCGGAATTTTTCTATTGGTGACTGGCCTCAACCTCTCTGTTCAAGCTCAGAGCGAAGACGAGGCTGTCAAAACCTGTGTTAACAATTATTTAGAAGGTGTGCTAAAAGGCGATACCGCTCGCTTGAACCGTGCTTTTCACCCAACAGCTATGCTTAGAAGCATCAATACCAACACTGGTGCTTTGCAAGATATTCCTGTAAGAAGATTTGTTGCAACAACACCTGCAGGGGGTATCCAAACCAAAGGAGGCTCAACCAAGCTGGTTTCATATTCATATATTGGCGTATCGGCTTTGGCAACAGTAGAGCTCCGTTTTGGAGAATTCAAATATGTTGACTTATTGAGTATGCTAAAATTTGGCGACGACTGGAAAATCGTAAGCCGTGTATTTAGTCGTGCCGATTTGGATGCTACCGTAAAAGGAAGTGGTGCTGTAGCTGGCAATACTACCGCTACTGCTCCTGCTCCAAAACCTGTCAAAAAATCATCTGCCAATGTGAAGCCTAAAGCTGACGACGGCTGGTAAAAATAACCAATACCATTATCGATATTCATTCAGGCAAGCTCATAGGCCTGAATGAATATACTTCTACAATACTAAATCATTAATTCCTCTCTGAAATTCCCAACTACTTTTGTACCTTTGCGTTTTCTAAATTTTAGGCATTAGGTATTAGTCCTTTAAGTGATTAGGGAACTGGTCGTTGAAAGTATTTTTCAGCCCTCCCCTAACAACTTTACCTAATCACCTAATCACCTTGATAAACTAATTACCTAAAAAATGGGAAGAGCATTTGAATTCCGTAAAGCAAGAAAATTTAAAAGATGGGGCCAAATGGCCAAAACATTTACCAAAATTGGTAAAGATATTGCAATTGCAGTAAAGGCAGGAGGAACAGACCCTAACTCTAACTCTCGTTTACGTGCCATTATGCAAAATGCTAAGGCTGTAAACATGCCTAAAGTAAACGTTGAAAATGCTATCAAACGTGCTTCATCAAAAGACCAAGAGGATTATAAAGAGGTAGTTTATGAAGGATACGGTGCTCATGGTATTGCTGTTTTGGTAGAATGTACTACCGACAACACCAACCGTACTGTAGCCAACGTTCGTAGTTATTTCAACAAATGTGGTGGTAGCCTTGGTACTTCGGGGATGCTCGACTTTATTTTCGACCGTAAGTGTATTTTTAAAGTTGCCAAAACTGAGAATATCGACGTTGAAGAACTCGAACTCGAACTTATCGACTTTGGTGCTGATGAGGTTTTCTTGGATATAGAAACCAACCAAGTAAATATCTATGGTGAATTTGCCGCTTTTGGGGCTATTCAAAAATACTTAGAAGAAAATGGTTTTGAATTGCAAGGTGCCGACTTTGAAAGAATCCCTAACGATACAAAAGAGTTAACTGAAGAGCAAATCGCTGACGTTGAAAAACTTATCGAAAAACTTGAAGAAGATGACGACGTTCAAAACGTATATCATAATATGCGTTAAGAATACCCCTTATATAACAAAAGCGGCCTGCTGAGGTCGCTTTTGTTATATCATAATAACTTATCTTTTATGCCCTAATGCTCATTTGATTACATCACAATTGGTTATGCTTTGCATTGTAGGCTACTGCAAAAATAATCCCTTCCAGAATAATACCTACCGTAGCCGTAAAGGTATCGCCAAGCCAAATCAAAATTGTACTGAATACAATGAACAAAGCTATGAGTTCAAATGTTGATAAGTCATTTTCTGTTTCGTGCGAATGATGTGTATTTCCCATAGTCAAAATGAATAGTTATATTTTTTATGGAATATATATAATTTCAAACATTACTCCTAGTATTTTTTTATATATTCATGCTTGTGAACTTCTTGATAATCAAATTTTAATGAAAATTTCATTCGATTTGCTATTTATGTGGCTGCTAATAGCGTTTACTGGTAATACAAACGGTGTTTTTGCTCAGTCACGAACCAAATTTGTGCCTTTCCAAATGAACGAGCCTATTGTTCCATACAAGTTCTATATCCTTCGTGTAATTGATACAAGAACGGAAACTAGCAATATTGGAAAAGTTTTTGTGCAAAATAACCTTGTTGCTTCTCTAAAGCCAAGTATTTCTCTTGGTAAAATAATTCCTCAATATTATAAGTCTACATTTAAAAATGATTCTACGGCCTACCCTATCGAAATCCATATCCATACTTTTGAGATTGAAGAAAAAATTCAGGATAAAAAAATTATAGGCAAATGCTCGATTGGCTTAGACTTTCACTATTATCGTACCAACGAGCCTGTCAAAATTACTCATTTCAATAATTCTACCAATTATAGCCGCTCGATAGGTGAATACGACAATTACCAGCAGATAATTGATAAGATCCTCCGCAAATCAGCTCTGTATCTCAACCAATGGATGAAAGTAAACTATGATGCTAATCCACAACTTGGACAAAGTATCAAAATCAATATTTTGCCCGATTATGGTTATGAAAATCCAGAAAAAGGAGATACCATATTTTGGCATCCTACTAGAAAACTTCGTTGGAGCGACTTTGAAGGCAAACCTTCGCTCAATAACAAATATGCAGCACAGGTTTTTACCAACTTTGAATACACTGGCAATGCCAAAATGGTAAAAGGTATTATCCAAATAGATTTACAAATGAAGGCTTATATGCTCAAATCCTCGTCTTGGAACGCTACGGCTGGCAATAGCCTGAGTGCTTTAGCACATGAACAACTCCATTTTGATATTACCAAAACCATTATTGAACGATTTAAAAGAAAGGCTTTAACTATTAGCTCGCCCGAAGATTACGACAGCGAACTACAGCTACTATTTATAGATATGTACCGAACTATGAACCAGCTCCAAAAACAATATGACAGCGATAGCGGGCATTCTATCAATATTGTTGGACAAGAAAAATGGCGAAGTGATATTCAAGAAGAGCTAAATATGTATCTGAAAATGTAAAGCTGAAAACAATGATTCAACCTTTAATTCTATTTGCCTATTACTAGCAGATAAATAGTTTACCTGCTAGTAACAAAACATGATTCCATTATATTATTAAAGCCCTACCAATTTGGCATTTCTACTTATGAGGTTGTAGTTCGCCAGCAGGAATTGTCTTTGTGATGGTATCTTGCAAAGCCTTTGCCCAAGAGGCAATCGCCTTGGTATCGTCTTCTGACAGAATAGCATCTTTATGAATCAGTGTATATGATTCTAAAGGCATCCAGTGGTCGCTTACTGCCTCGCCTACTTCTTCTAGCTTATGTGCTGCTTTTTTGGGTTTGTAAGTAGCAAATTCCGAAAAATTCAATTCTTGCTTTCCTTCTTCAATATGGTGATTAATCCACCATCCCAGTGGCTGAATATTGGTATACCATGGGTATTTTGTGTTGTTTGAATGACAATCATAACATGATGTTTTCAGTACTTTTTGTACATTATCGGGTACAAGGTATTGTTTGGTAATATCATTGGCACTTACACCTACCGATTCATTGCGGGCTGGTCTGATAAACTGTATTAGTACCAATATTCCTACAAAACCCAATAAAATGTTTTTCTTGTTCATAATACATTGCGTTGTTAAGTTATAGCTGAAATTGTTAAAAACATAGAAAATACCAGAAGAAGGCCTATAAGCACGACACTCTGCACTTCATTAAAAACCCTCGAAACCTTTATTTGGGTTTATCATCCAACAGGAATTTGAGTTTTTCAACTTTTATAATCAATTACACAATCTCAAAATCCCACATCCATTGGTGGAGATTTTTCGACAAAATATCTTACCCTTTTGATAAGCCTTGACATATCCCAAGGCTTATCACTGATAATGTACTACAAATTAGTATTTTTATGAAAACATCTTGCTATATTTTGTGTCATAAGTAAGTAAGTAAAACACCCGATTGCCCAATAAGAAGATACATTAACAATGGTACGATTAAACCATCGATTCACCCAATAACTTATATAAATTATGCCAAGTGTTGCCCCTATACAACTTATCAGGTCTTCTGAAGCTAATCCAGAATGGCAATATCTGGACGACCTTGTTGCCATAGAAGAACCCCTAGAAATACGCATTGGCTATGGCTCTAGTCAGCACAGACAACAAAAAAGCTTGGCGGTTACCATGCGAACTCCCAATCATGACTTTGAACTGGCCACAGGTTTTTTATTTACAGAAGGAATAATCCAAGATTTCACTCAAATTAATAGCATTAAATATTGTAGCGACCAAGGCAAACAGGCCCACGCCAACAATATTGTTCGGGTGGAACTACAACCTACCGTTGTAGTTAATTGGCAACAGCTCGACCGCAATTTTTATATGACTTCAAGCTGTGGTGTTTGTGGGAAGGCATCTATCGAGGCTATTGCTCAAAACTGCCCTGTGTTGTCGCCTCCGAGGCCTATACTATCGACTGCCATATTGCACGAATTGCCCAAGCGACTACATCAACAACAGGCTGTTTTTCAGCACACTGGCGGACTCCATGCCGCAGGGCTATTCAATACCGAAGGCCAATTGCATTGTATCCGAGAAGACGTAGGACGACACAATGCCGTCGACAAGGTGATTGGGGCTAGTATTTTACAAAATAATCCACTCAACAATACCATCTTGCTGGTGAGTGGAAGGCTTAGTTTTGAGCTTGTCCAAAAAGCCCTTATGGCTGGTATTCCTATTTTAGTAGCCATTGGAGCCCCCTCTAGTTTAGCAATTCAATTAGCTCAACAATTTCAAATGACCCTAATAGGCTTTTTACGCAATAACCATTTCAATATTTATGCAGGACACGAACGTATTTATATTTCAGAAAACTATTTTGTATCATGAAAAATACTAAAAATATAGCAGCCCAACCACCACTTACCTTTACAGGCTTGGAGCAAGGTAAGCCCCAAAAAGTTGCTGCAGGTGTAAAAGCCGTTACCAATGCTATCAAACATGTTTTTGGAGCGATGAATATAGCCAGAGGTACTAAGGTATTGCTAACCCTAAACCAAAAAGGCGGAATAGACTGCCCCTCGTGTGCATGGCCCGACCCCGATGGCGAACGCTCGTCGGTAGCAGAATACTGTGAAAATGGAGCTAAGGCTATTGCCGAAGAAGCCACAACGCTCAAAGTTGGCCCTGTCTTTTTTCAGCGTTATTCGGTAGCAGCACTTTCGCAAAAATCAGATTACTGGCTTGGCCAACAAGGACGCTTAACGCATCCTATGGTGATTGAACAAGGACAAACACATTATAAGAAAATTACTTGGGAAGATGCTTTTCAGCTTATTGCCGATAACCTCAACGAACTGGCATCGCCCAACGACGCTATATTTTATACCTCTGGGCGTGCCTCTAATGAAGCCGCTTTTTTGTATCAACTTTTTGTTCGCCAATTTGGTACTAATAACCTTCCCGACTGCTCTAATATGTGCCACGAGTCGAGTGGCTCGGCATTGGTAGAATCTCTGGGGTTAGGCAAAGGCTCGGTTACATTAGAGGATTTTAACCATGCCGAAGTAATTCTGATTTTAGGACAAAACCCCGGTACAAACCACCCTAGGATGTTGACAGCATTGGAAGAAGCCAAACACCGTGGAGCTAAAATTATTAGTGTAAACCCTTTATTTGAAACAGGGCTATTGGCTTTTAAACACCCTCAACATATTGCCGATATGCTGGGTAGTGGCACTCAGCTAACAGATATATACTTACCAATAAAAATCAATACCGACCTAGCGTTGCTCAAGGCTATTATGATTTTACTGGCTCAACAAGAACAAGCTAATCCTAATACCGTTTTTGACCACGATTTTATTCAAAATAATACTACTGGCTTCGATACCTTTTTAGAGGATTTATTGAAAAATGACCTCCAACAACTGGCCAATGAATGCGGTATTCCGTTACAACAGATTAAGGAAGCAGCCGATGTACTGGCTCAACACAAACGAATTATTGCCTGCTGGGCTATGGGGCTTACCCAACACAAAAATTCGGTATTGACCATTCAGGAACTAGTTAATTTGCTATTGCTCAAAGGAAGTATCGGCAAAAAAGGAGCTGGTACTTGCCCTGTACGAGGACATTCCAATGTACAAGGCGACCGTACAATGGGTATTTATGAAAAACCAAGTGAGGCTTTTCTAGAAAAAATCCAAGAAGTATTTGGCTTTACTCCTCCTCGAAAACACGGTTATGATGTTGTAAACGCTATCAAGGTCATGCACCAAACCAAAGGAAAGGTATTTATGGCTTTGGGGGGCAATTTTCTATCGGCTACTCCCGACACCGAATTTACCGCTCAGGCGTTACGCAACTGCCAGTTAACGGTTCAAATTTCGACAAAACTAAACCGTAGCCATTTGGTTCATGGTAAAAAAGCCTTGATTTTGCCAGCTCTTGGTCGTTCTGACGAAGACCGCCAGGCGGGTGGAGTTCAGTTTGTCAGTACCGAAAACTCGATGGGCGTTGTTCAAATGTCAAAAGGAAATTTAACACCACCAGCTCCAACAGTATGGAGCGAACCTGCTATTATAGCTCATATTGCCGCTAAAACCTTTTCCAAGAGTACTATCCAATGGGAAAAACTCGTAGACCACTACGACCATATTCGTGACTTGATAGAACAAACTATTCCGGGTTTTGAGGACTATAATTATCGTGTACGGCAAGAAGGCGGGTTTTATCTACCCAATGGCCCACGAGACGGTATTTTTAATACTACTACCCAAAAAGCTAATTTTAAGGTATGTCCTATTACTTTTCTAAACTTAGCAGACAACGAATACCTAATGATGACAATCAGAACTCACGACCAGTTCAATACTACTGTATATGGGTTAGACGATAGATACAGAGGTATTTATCAAGAAAGACGAATCATTTTTATGAATCAAACCGATATAGAGAAAGCTCAGTTGCAGCCCTATCAAATCGTAGATTTACATAACTTTCACGACAATGTTTATCGTAAAGCAGAACGGTTCATTGTAGTGCCTTATCTGATTCCATCTCAAAACGTAGCTACGTATTTTCCAGAAGCCAATGTTTTAGTACCTATCACTAGCGTAGCTGATGTTAGCAATACACCTACCTCAAAATCGGTAGTAATTACGATTACGCCTGTTTTAGACGAAGAATTGCAAGAACAATTTGCTGAGGTAAAAACAATTGCCTAGTATCTGAGCCAAAGTTTATTTAGGGCTTGTTGTAAGCCCTAAATAGCCTTAATTAGCCTTTTTACTTTCGGCTTTTGCTACTTCTGGACGCTTAGATACATTTCTGATATTTACTAATTTCACCAAAACTTCAAACCAGAATGGTGCTCCATACGACAAAGCCGAGATTGTAATTATCCAACCCAATACGGTTTGGATAGAGCCCACTGTGGCCTTCAGTTCGCTAGCACTGTGAACACCTCCCCAACCTATCGGAATACCCAAATCACTGGCTTTTTGGTATTGATAACGAATGAATAATTCTTTTAGTTTTAGGCTATCTTTTGCTGTTTGTGGACTCAGCAAAGAAGGATTTGTTTGGCCAACTTGCTGCATAAAATCTACATTTTCGGCAACAACAAAATCCTGATAACGAGATTGTTGTGCTACATTGGTGGCTTGCTGCACCATTGTAGCTCGCAATGCTGGGTTATTGTAAATAGCCGATGTAATTTTTATGGTATCAAGATTAAACAACAAGGTACATCCTATCGAAACAGCCCATACAACCCGCTGATTATAACGCTTGTACCAATACGAAATTTGTTCCATATAGGCATTGTACCAAGCCTCGATATTAGCCTGAAATTCTTCTTGTGTATTGGATTTTTTTACCAAACTTAGCAGTAAATCTTTGATTTCACCTTGTTGTTTTAGAATCGCTTCTCTGAAATATTCGATGTCTTCTACACGTGCATCAGCTTTATTGGTAAGCTCGTTGAGCAATACTTGTACAAATAGTGAGGGCTGAATATATGACACTGGCCTTCTCCACAAAAAAGTAGTACCATCTGAAAAGTGTTTCATCAAAACCGTTGTCGAGAAAATATCAACGACTCTTTTCCCTTCAATTGTTCCGCCTATTTTGTTGAGGGCATGCCAAAGGAATTTATGCCTTTTTTCAAAAAGACTATTGATAAACTCGGTAATACCAGAAATAAACATACTGGCAATAAAATAGAAGAAAGTCAATGAGATAGAAACCTCTAAGAAAGTAGGTAGCATAGCTTTAATGTGTGAGTCGTGTGATTTTGTGCAAAAGAAATAAATATTAAAACAAACTAAGGCAATCACCTCAAATACTTTTTTTTTGGTAACAAAAAAGCCCTCAAGAATAACTTGAAGGCTTTTTGACTTATCTATCCCTTTTACTTAAACAAATGATACGGTTCATTAATTGACCCAAACCATCAAACTAACTCAATAATACATTAACCTTAAAACACCCGAAATATTCTTAGCAACTTTCAGGGTTTGTCGTGTGTAGCCATATTCGTTATCGTACCAAATATAGAGTACGATACTTTTGCCATCTTGTGAAACAATCGTTGCTGGGCTATCAAAAACAGCCGCACAAGGACTTCCTATAATATCGGACGAAACCAATTCTTCCGACAATGAGTATTCTATTTGTTCTACCAAATCGCCCGACAAAGCGGCATTTCTGATAATTTCATTTACCTCTTTTTTAGTAATCGGGCGGGCAACCTGTAAGTTTAATACCGCCAGTGAACCATTAGGCGTAGGAACACGAATAGCATTACCAGTGAGTTTTCCAGCCAATTCAGGAATTACCTTGGCAACGGCCTTGTCGGCACCCGTTTCGGTAATTACCAAGTTTTGTGCAGCCGAACGCCCCCTTCTTGATTTTGGATGATAATTGTCCAAAAGATTCTGGTCGTTGGTATATGAGTGTACCGTTTCTATATGTCCTCTTTCTATACCAATTTGTTGATTAATCACCGACAAAATCGGTACAATAGCATTGGTAGTACAAGATGCTGCCGAAAAAATCGTTTCGTTTTCGTCGTAAGCATAGCTATTCACCCCTGCCACAATATTCGGAATATCGCCTTTGCCCGGTGCTGTCAGCAATACTTTACTTACTCCTTTCGATTTAAGGTGCTTACTCAACCCTTCACGGTCACGTTTTACCCCTGTATTATCAATAATAAGGGCATCTTCAATACCAAAAGCCGTATAGTCAATTTGGTCTGGCGACGACGCATTAATCATTTGTACACGTTGCCCATTAATAATCAGGCATCTATTTTCTACATCAACAGCCACAGTACCCGGGAAAGGACCATAAATCGAGTCATTTCTGAGTAAATCAGCTCTTTTGTGAATATCCTGAGCGGTGTGGTCTCGGGTTACAATTGCTCTTAAACGCAACTGCTCACCTTTACCCGCCATACCCACAAGCATCCGAGCCGCCAAGCGACCAATACGACCAAAGCCATACAATACAACATCTTTGGGAACAAGATTCAAGCGGTCTTTTCCAATAAAATCTTCTAACTTGGTTACAACAAACTGTTTGGTATTGTCATAAAAATCTTTCTCTTGCAGCCACTCACTACCCAAACGCCCCATGTCGATACGAGAAGGCGAAATTTCTATTTCGTGGATAGCCTGTGCCAATGCCAAGGTAACTTGTACAGTAATAGCTTGACCAACAAAATTTTGTGCATAATCATGTAAACTCAATAACCCTGAAGAACTTACGTCAAACATTTGGCTTCTAAATAGCAATAGCTCTACCGACTTTTCAAACCAGAGCTTCCCAACAACATTGACCAGTTCGAGGGCTGCTTTTTCGTCCTCAATCCAACTACTCAATTGCGTTTCATAAGTGAGTTCTTGTACCATGATATACTAATTTCAAGAGTTTGTTTTGTTATAAGAAAAGATTTTATCGAAATGATGATGCAAAACTATAATAGCGTAAGTTAATATCTAAGCGAATTTTCGCTAAATAAATATAGTTTGAAAAATAATTAAGAGAAGGCTAGATTTTGTCTTAAAAATATTTTTACCTTTGCCCCCGAAACTTCTAAAAAGGCATATTGCCACCAAAAGCCCATGATTCTATAATTACTCATCCCTACTTGGCGATGAATCTCTTCTTTTTTGTAACACTACACAGCTTTGTAGTGCTTTTTTTGTTTTCCAGAAAGCTATATCATTTTACATTTCTTATTTTCTTGTTCATCAATGAAAAAATACATTGATTTATTCCTCGATGCAATGCGTGGTGAGGAACAAAACTATACTCAAATGAGTATCAACCGAGCTATCTTCTTGTTATCCATTCCGATGATTTTTGAAATGATAGGAGAAGCTCTGTTTGCAATTGTAGATGCTTTTTTTGTATCCAAAATTAGTATCGAGGCCATTGCAACTGTGGGTCTTACCGAGTCTGTACTAACGCTCATTTATTCGGTGGCAATAGGCCTGAGTGCTGCTGCCACAGCCATTGTGTCGCGTAGGGTTGGGGAAGGCAACCGCCAAGAAGCTGGCCATGCTGTAGCACAAGTAGTACTAATTTCGCTGGTATTGGCGGCCTTGGTGGGTATTCCTGGGGCTATTTTTGCCGAAGATATTCTGCGAATTATGGGCGGCGAAGAACACCTTATCCGACAAGGTGTAGGCTTTACTAGACTTATGTTTATGAGTAGTCCTGCTATTATTTTGTTATATACACTTAGTGGAGCTTTGCGTGGTGCTGGCGACGCTTCGAGAGCCATGCGTTCTATTATTTTGGCTAATATTATCAACATGAGCCTAGATGCTATCTTGATTTTGGCTTTACACTTTGGCGTAGAAGGAGCGGCTATTGCTACTACTATTGGGCGTAGTATTGGGGTAATATATCAGATTTATGGCTTACAAAAAGGCAATGGTAATATTCAAATCAAACTGAGTTTGTTTAAGCCCGATTTTGCTATTCTCAAAAACCTTCTGAGTATCGGAGCGGGTGGTACTGGACAATTCTTGATTCAATCGGCTAGCTGGATTTTCCTTACTCGGATTATTTCAAGCTTTGGTAGCGACGCTGTAGCTGGTTATACTATTGCGATCAGAATTATTGTGTTTACGATTTTGCCTGCTTGGGGAATGGCCAATGCTGCCGCAACTCTGGTAGGGCAAAATCTTGGGGCAGGTCAGCCCGAACGTGCCGAAACTTCGGTTTGGCGAACGGCGTTTTATAACATGATTTTCTTGGTTATGATTGGCTTGCTGTTTTTTGGTTTTGCCGAAAACTTTATTGGTGTCTTCAACAATAACCCCAAAGTAGTAGAAGTGGGTGTACTTTGTTTGCAAGTAATGAGCTTGGGATACATTTTCTTTGGCTATGGTATGGTCATTGGGCAGTCGCTAAATGGGGCTGGTGATACCCGCACACCTACACTGATGAATTTTGTGTGTTTCTGGCTTATCGAAATTCCGTTGGCGTATTTACTGGCCCAGTATTTGAAAATGGGGCCATTAGGCGTATTTATTTCTATTGCTGTGAGCGAGTCTATTCTGGCTGTATTGGGGATTTATTTTTTCAAAAAAGGCCGATGGAAAACCATGAAAGTTTAACCGCTTTTGAGCCATAATATAATAGATAAACTACCTTTTGCCTGATTGCTGGACAATCTAATTTTTAGGATTTCTCATTGTCCAGTAATCAGCAATTTTATTTGCCCAATAGCAATACAATTGCTGTATTTTCTTGTAAAACGGCACTTTGAAGGGCTGTTTTGCCAAATCTATCTTTCAAATTTTTATCAGCACCATATTGCAACAATAACTTTACAATGGGTGTATGCCCAAAAGTAGCCGCAAAGGTTAGGGCTGTAGCTCCGTTGCCATTTTGTATATTGGGATTGGCTTTGTTTCTTAGCAATAGTTCCTCTATTGTTGTATAACCCTTGAAAGCTGCTCCCATCAGTGCCGTGTTGCCCGAACGGTCGGCGAGGTCGATCGATGCCTTTTTTTCTAATAGATATTTCACTAGCTCTTCGTGTTCGTTGTAAACGGCCAATATCAAAGGTGTAAAACCTTTTGAATCTTGAGCATTTATCGAAACACCCAATTGTATTAGCTCTTTTACGGAAGCAATATCACCATTTCGGCTGGCATCCCAAATAGATACTTGAGCTTTTGACACAAATGATAATACACTAAAAATACATACAAAAGCGATATTTTTCATCTTAAAAATTGGCTAGTTCAAATGATTTTGTAATTGATAAATAGACGTAAGCTGCTCGATAGAAGCTACAGATTCTTGTACTGCCATGCTTTTGAGCCCTACGGCTGGGGCTTTTAGTAATGCTGCCACCATACTATCTATTACACCTTCGGGAAGGTCTTGCTTGTGTTGCTTGAGTTTTTCGGTCAGGATACTTTTGTAGTGTTGCTTCAACGAAGCCAAGAAAGCATTGACGGGCAATGTAGCAAACCACTTTAAAAACTGACCTAGTTCTTGTTCTATGATGGTATTTACTTCAGCTATAGCTTGTTGGCTCAGCACTTTATTTTCATGAATTCTTTCGGCAAGCTGGTCGATATTAATCAGTTTTATATCGCTGTGGCTATTGGTATCTATCTGAATACTTGCTGGTACGGCCAAGTCTATTAGAACTTTGGGATAATGGGCTGTTTGGAAATATGCCTCATGAATTAGCCCTTTGACCCCAACGCTAGAAATCACCACATCGAATGTAGAGAAGTAGGTTGATAGATGCTCGAATGGCAAATAATAATAATTTTCATATTGCTGAGTTATCGCCTGAGCTTTTGCAATAGTTCGGTTTGTAACCACTACATTATCGAATCCCTGAGCGGTTAGGTATTTTACTACATCTTTGGCTATTTCGCCTGCTCCTATCAGCAATACTTTGGCTTGCTTACCTACTAGCCTTTTGGCGTGTTCTACGGCCAAATAGCTTGTAGATTGTGAGCCTTTCAAAAAATTAGTTTCATTACTAATTCTTTTAAAAGCCCTAAATACTTGTTGGAAAAGTCGTTCAAATACACCCGAAATTAGGCCTTTTTCTTGACTGAATAAATAGGCTTTTTTTACTTGTTGAATAATTTGTTTGTCGCCTACCACCATCGATTGCAGGCCAGAAGCCACCTCCATGATATATTGACTGGCATCTTCCGAGGTTTCGATAACCTTGAGTAAATGCCCGCTTATCCATACATTTTTAAACGAAAACATGGCTTCTATCATTTGTTGACTGGTAAACTGGCTAGATTCAAAATATAATTCGGTACGGTTGCAGGTTGACAAAAGTACAAGCGATTTTATATCGGTATGCTGCTGAAACTGCGCCAAAAATTGTAGCGTTTCTTCATCCGAAAACTGTATTTGTCCTCTAGTAGCCACATCGGCATTTTTGAATGAAAGCGAGATTACTTTGATAGTTTGCATGGTTCCAAATAGCTTCTGGCCTTAATAGCCTTTTAAATAAAGTGATATTAAAAAGATTTTATCAAATCGGTATTACGCCGAAGTTGTTAGGTCGTTATTCCTGCCCGAATACTTTGCTATTCACTTTTGAGTAATACATTTCTGATAAAATCTTGTATAGTGTAGCCTATTTTTTGAACATTGCCTCTACTTCTTCGCGGCTAAAGTTAAGTGCTTTGGCTAGTCTTGTACCGTAATCGGTATCGGCAAGGTAGAAATGGCCTACCATTTTGCGAGCAATGTCTTTGTTTTTTACCACACCCAAATCGCCCGAAAGGTTTTTGATAAGGCTTGCCTTTTCGGCTTCAGACAAAGAGCGGTAAAATTCGCCTGCTTGTTTGAAATCGTTGGGTTTGGTAATTTTACTTTGCATTGTAGCTACATTGGTAAACTTTGAAACAGCATATTCATATTGCTCGTTGTCACTAAAACCTTCGGCCGATTGGCTTGGCTGGTAGTTTACGTCAGAGGCTTTTTTACGGTTGCTCAATGCTCCATCTTGGTTATGTGTATTCACTTGTACCTTCGGAGCATTGATTGCTAACTGTTGGAAATTAGCCCCAATACGGTAACGCTGAGTATCGGTGTATGAGAACAAACGACCTTGTAATAATTTATCTTCTGAGGCTTCGATACCCGGCACCAAGTTGGCAGGGGCAAAAGCAGCCTGTTCTACTTCTTCAAAGAAATTACTAGGCACTTTGTTCAAAGTCATTTTACCTACTTTTACCAAAGGCACTAAGTTTTCTGGCCAAATTTTGGTGGCATCGGTTGGGTTAAAATCAAATTTATCTAAATCTTCTGCCTTGATAATTTGTACATACAAATCCCATGAAGGATTATTGCCTTTTTTGATGTTATCATACAAATCTACGGTAGCGTGCTGAAAATCTTGGGCTTGTACTTTTGCAGCTTCGTCGGCAGTAAGGTTTTTTACCCCTTGATTGGTTTTCCAAGTATATTTTACGTAGCTCACTTCGCCTTTGGCATTGATCCATTTATAAGCATGAACCCCTGAGCCGTCCATTTGGCGGTAGTTGGCAGGAATACCATAATCAGAATACACACGTGTTAGCATGTGTGTTGATTCGGGAATATGCGAGAAAAAGTCAAAAAATCGGTTTGGGTCTTGTTTGTTATAAATAGGCGACGGCTTCAACGAATGTACCATGTCTGGAAACTTAATGGCATCACGAATAAAAAACACAGGGAGGTTATTGCCTACGATATCGTAATTGCCTTGTTCTGTATAAAACTTGGTAGCAAATCCACGTGGGTCACGCAAGGTTTCGGGCGAGCCATTACCATGAATTACTGTTGAAAAACGAACGAAAACAGGTGTTGTTTTTCCTTTTGTACTAAACAAAGCGGCTTTGGTATAACGTGAAAATTCGGCATCGGTAACAAATTCACCATAAGCCCCAACGCCTCTTGCATGCACTACACGCTCTGGAATACGCTCACGGTCGAATGAAGCTAATTTTTCAATCAAGTGAATATCTTCTAAAAGTACCTGACCATTTTGTCCTATTGTTTTTGAGTTTTGGTTATCGCCTACAGGAACACCCGTATTGGTAGTTAGTGGATTTTGAGCTGTTACACTAGCTGCTGTCAATACAGCAAAGGCTACGGTGGTTAAGTTTTTCTTCATGTGTTTGTGACTTACTAAATCATTTTATTTTCTGTCACAAAGTTGTTTTAATTATAAATATAAATCAAATTGATAGTTTAAATATAAATATAGATTAAAACTATATCAATTCATTACCAGTGTTTTAACACAAAAGATAAGTCATCCTAAATTTTGGGATAATTTAAAATAAAGACCTCTTGTTTGTGTTGATTGGAATCCACGAGGCAGACCATTGTACTTTTTTCCGACTTAAATCGTACCCTATTCGGAAAAAAAGCACACAACTATAAGGCATTTATTGGCTATTAATCAAACAAGGCAGTCAAAATTAGTTTTTCGACCGCCTTGTTTGATCTAAATATTCAGAATGGCCCATGTTCGGTAATACAGGCAATTAAGCCAAAGGGGCAAATCTTGCAGTAAAATGTCTTAACATGGGTGCTTCGTACACAATCTGATACCCTTTGAGGCTATTTCTGTTTTGGAATACCTCTATAATTACCTCTGCCACATAGTCAATATGGCTTTGGGTATAAACCCTCCTTGGAATAGCCAAGCGTACTAACTCCATTGGAGGGGGTATCAATTGTTGATTTTCATCGTATTTACCAAACATTACACTTCCTATTTCACAAGCCCGCACTCCTCCTTTTTGATATAAGGCTACTGATACAGCCTGCCCTGGAAACTGGTAGGAAGGAATATGCTGGCAAAATCGTTTGGCATCAATATAAATAGCATGACCCCCTGTTGGCTCAATAATCGGTACGCCAGCCGCTAAAAGTTTATCGCCCAGATATTCTACACTTCTGATTCGGTAATGCAAATAGCTTTCGTCCAAAATTTCTTCTAATCCTTGTGCCATAGCCTCTAGATCGCGGCCAGCCAAGCCTCCATACGTAGGAAAACCCTCGGTAACAATCAGTACGTTACGGCACTGCATTGCTAGCTCTTGATTGTTCATAGCCAAAAAGCCCCCAATATTGACCAAAGCATCTTTTTTGGCACTCATGGTCATACCATCGGCATAACTAAACATTTCCTGACAAATCGACAAAATACTTCTGTCGGCATATCCTTGTTCTCGTTTTTTGATGAAATAAGCATTCTCAGCAAAACGACAAGCATCGATAAACAAAGGCAAACCGTATTGGTCACAAACAGCCCGAATATCTTTGATATTTTGCATAGATACTGGCTGCCCTCCACCAGAGTTGTTGGTCACTGTTACCATTACCAACGGAATATGCTCGACACCTCTTTCTTGAATAAATGCTTCAAGCTTTTCGATGTCCATATTTCCTTTAAAATCAGCAATTATTTCGGGGTGCTTTCCTGCTTCGTTCAGCAAATCGACGGCCTCTGCTCCTGCAAACTCGATATTGGCACGAGTTGTATCAAAGTGTGTATTGTTAGGAATTACCTTGCCATGCTCGCCTACTATCGAGAATAATATTTTCTCGGCAGCTCGTCCTTGATGCGTTGGAATAATAAACTTCATACCCGTAATAAGCCTTACCATTTCTTCAAAACGATAAAAACTACGAGAACCCGCATAACTTTCGTCGCCATCCATGATACCTGCCCACTGCTTGGCACTCATGGCCGAAGTACCGCTATCGGTAAGTAAGTCGATGATAATATCTTCGGCTTTTATCAAAAATGGGTTATACCCAGCTTCTTGCAAAATATGGTTACGCTCGGTTTCGGTAGTAAACTTGATTGGCTCAACAGCCTTGATTCTGAATGGTTCGATGATGGTTTTCATGATAATACAAAATAACATACAACCGCAAACCTTGTGTATGGCCATACAAGTATAGGAATGTAAACAAGCAATATATTACTTATTTACTAGTACTAAGTAAACGTACCAAATAAGGTTAGCAATAATCAACGAACAGTCAATTATTTAAAATCACACCTTAGCACTCACCATTTAGCATTCCTACTTATATGCTATATAGGCAATATAACCCACAAACATACCAAGGTATTACCGTCATAAATGTTGTAAAATGATTTTTTGGGCATAGCCTACCAAGAAATAAGTCGATTAAGCAGAATACAAGAAAGCGTCTCTGTCCTTGATATTCAAGAACAAGCCCTTAGGAGACACCAGAGGAATAACAAAGAATGGTTGTATCATTGAAGTTTTCAGTTATAAACATGAAATCTATTTCAAAGATAATAAATAAATCTACGGTTGGCAAAACTTGTTGAGTGGCTTTTTAGAGCAATAGCGTTACCCGCTGTTTGTTTGCGAGCAACGCTATTTTACTATATGGTTTTAGAAAACAATTGATGTTTGGGGTTTTCACGAATCATCCTTTTGTCAAAAGCCATACAAATATTGCGAATAAATGCCTTTCCTGCGTCTAATACTTCTACGCTATTATCGTGCAATATAATAAGGTTATCATCCACAAAAGGGGTGAGTCGTTCTATCAAAGCCTTTTTTTCGGTCAAAGTCCAGTCGTTGTTTTGCCAAGTTGTGTGAAAACGGCAAATCAAATTCAGGATTTGTTCACGAATAAAAAGGTCTTCTTCATTCAGGATATGTCCACGATGCAAAGGCAATTGATTTTGTTCGAGCATGGCCAAATACGCATCTATTTCTTTTACATTTTGAGCAAAAGCGGTCCATGAATCGCTAATCGACGATACCCCCAATCCTATCAACACCTTGGTTTGGGTAGTAGTATAGCCCATAAAGTTACGATTGAGTTTTCCTGCTATTTGAGCTTTGTACATCGAGTCGGTTTTTAGGGCAAAATGATCCATACCTATTTCCTGATACCCATTGGCTTCTAACAAAGCTCTACCTAATTCGTACAACTGCCGTTTGAGTTCGGGGCTTGGCAAGTCATCATCCTTAAAGCCTCGCTGGCCATTGCCTTTTATCCAAGGCACATGAGCATACGAATAAAAGGCTATACGGTCGGGTTGTAAAAGTAGGGTTTTCTGAATGGTGTCGGTCATGCTAGCCAACGTCTGGAAAGGCAAGCCAAATACCAAATCATGGCTAATAGACTGATAGCCAATAGCTCTACTAAGTTGTGTTACTTTTTCGACCTGCTCGAAAGGCTGAAAACGATGAATAGCCGTTTGTACGGTAAAATCATAATCCTGTACGCCATAACTTACCCGTCGGAAGCCTGCATCGTACAATACCTGAAGGTGTTCGGCTGAGGTATTATTGGGGTGTCCTTCAAAACCAAATGCTATTTCGTCCGACAGCTCGGTAGTTTGGAGCAATTCCTTTACCAAAAACTGCAAATTTTCGGGACTAAAAAAGCTAGGTGTTCCTCCACCAAAATGAATCTCTGTTATTTTGGGTTTGGTAGGCAATATTGCCAAATACAAACGCCATTCCTTCAACAAAGCATTAATATAAGGTTTTTCTACCTGATGGTTTCGGGTAATACGTTTATTACAGCCACAAAAAGTACACAAGCTTTCGCAATAAGGCAAATGAATATAAAGGCTTATTCCTTCGCTGGCATTGCTTTTGGCAAAACTCTTTTTCAGACTTTCGAGCCAATGCTCTTCGCTAAAAGTAGATGCTTGCCAGAAGGGTACTGTTGGGTAGCTGGTGTATCGAGGACCAGGAACGTTGTATTTTTGAATAAGATTTTGAGCCATAGCCATTCCAAATATTTCCTCAAAACTACCCCGATTGTACTTCCTCAAAAATGATTTTTATCATACTAAAAACTGCGGTTGATTGGTAACCCACAATATCAAGCCTACAATAAGTATGCTTATCGTGCGTATTTTAGCGGGATAAAAAATGGCAAAATTTCTGATTTATTAGTCTTATTACACGGCCAAAATCAATAATATAGCCATTTGACCCAAATCCCACATCAGAAATACTAAATCAGCAAGACCACCGCACTACCCATATTCCGAAACCACCAACCCAAAATGGCATTTTCCAATACCTTGTATCAAATTTGGTTATTTTCAGATGTGAAAAGCTTACCTTTGCATAAATTATAATAATTAGAAAATTATGCGTAAATTATCAATGGAAGAGCTTAATCGCTTGTCGGCCGAAGAGTTTAAGGCAACTGAAAAGCTTCCTTATATTTTGATACTCGACGATATTCGTAGTATGAACAACGTAGGCTCGGTATTCAGAACAGCCGATGCCTTCAAGGTTGAAAAAGTATATTTATGTGGTATTACCGCAACGCCTCCTCATCGAGACATCCAAAAAACTGCCCTCGGTGCAGATGAAACGGTAGCTTGGGAATATGCGTCGGATGTCGTAGAACTTACCAAGCAATTACAAGCACAAGGATATATAGTAGCCGCAATTGAACAAGTAGAAGGTAGTACCTCATTGTTGGACTTCCAACCTACCCAAGCCCAAAAGTATGCTTTTGTTTTTGGAAACGAAGTTTTTGGCGTAAACGAACAGGTAGTAAAACAAGCCGATTTGTGCCTCGAAATACCCCAATATGGCACTAAGCATTCACTGAATATTTCGGTAACTGCTGGTATTATTAGTTGGCATTATGTAGCTGGTATTATGAAATAACTTAGTAATCGATTGACATACTGAGTTTCATCGACACAAATCAGTCTCTAATGTTAAATTTTTTGCCCAAATTGAAAACTTAACACAAAAAACTTTTTTCCCTTTGGGCATTTTTATACTTTCGATTTCTTAATAATTATTTAACAATATTTTAATATTAATACGTTATGAAATCTGATAAAAAGAAACTTTTCGATGAAATATCAGCGAGCGTTTTGTCTAAACTGAAAGGTTTGAATGAAAAAAGTGCTAAAAAATTAGTAAAAGCTGTTGACAAAGCCACTGAAGATGTAGTAAAAAAATTCACTAAGCTTCAAAAAGAAGAAGAAGAAGCCAAAGAAAAAGCTGAAAAAAAAGCTGCTGAAAAGGTAAAAGAACAATCGAAAAAAGTAGCAAAAGCCAAAGCTAAAGAAGCTGAAAAAACAGCACTTAATGCCAAAATTGCCCTTGTTACCAACGCTGAATCTACGACAGAAGAACCATCTACTAAGAAATCTAAAAAAGCTGCTAGCAAAAAAGATTCCGCTCCAGAAAGTACTCCCGAAGATGCAGAAACCACTCCTGAAGAAATCGCATAATTAGCCTTCTATCATTATAATAAAAGAGTTTGTCAAAAAAAATAACACTTTTTGGCAAACTCTTTTTCTTTTGTAGTGTAATTATCAGTGCTACCAAGCGACTCATACCCAAAACTAAACCAGTATCCTATGTCTTATATCTTAGAGGCACAAAACGTTGTAAAGCGTTATGCCGACCACACTGCACTTAGTGGCGTTAGTATTCAAGTGCCACATGGCTCTATCTTTGGCCTGCTTGGCCCCAACGGTGCGGGCAAAACATCTTTAATCCGTATTATCAACCAAATTACAGGACCCGACGAAGGTCAAATTTTGCTAGATGGCCAACCTCTACAACCCAAACATGTTGAAGATATTGGCTATTTGCCCGAAGAACGTGGCCTTTATAAAAAGATGAAAGTTGGCGAGCAATTGTTATATCTTGCCCAACTCAAAGGAATGTCGAAAAGCGAAGCTACCGAAAAGCTAAAACAATGGTTTGTCAAATTCGATATTAAAGAATGGTGGGGCAAAAACGTTGAGGACTTGTCGAAAGGGATGCAGCAAAAAACCCAGTTTATCGCTACTATTGTTCACGACCCCAAATTGATTATCTTGGACGAACCCTTTTCGGGCTTTGACCCTATTAATGCCAATTTGCTCAAAGACGAAATTTTGGCCTTAAAACAAAAAGGCTCAACTATTATATTTTCTACACACCGTATGGAGTCGGTAGAAGAACTTTGCGACAATATTGCCTTAATCAATAAGTCGAAAGTAGTATTGCATGGCGAAAAGAAAGAAGTTAAAAATCGTTTTAGAGACAACTCCTATACCCTCGACTTTACAGGTAACCTCACTAGCCTTCCTGCTTCTTTCCAGATTTTGAGCCAAACCCACTTAGGCGATGGTTTACAAAGGGCCCATATTCGCTTAGAAAACGGTGTAGGTATAAACCAACTTATTAGCGAGGTGATTCAGCAAGTAGAACTGAAAGGTTTCAACGAAAATATTCCTTCATTCAATGAAATATTTATTAAGGTTGTGGGCAAAGATGCCAATGCCATTCTTTAAACAATAATAACCTTTTCAACTTTTACCAAAACAAGCTAAATCATATTGACATGGATAAGATTTTATTAATTATACAACGTGAATACACAACAAGGGTAAAAAAGAAGTCTTTCTGGATAGCCTCTATCCTTGTACCTTTTCTTATAGCGGCGGTATACACCATTCCTGTGTATTTATTCCTCAACTCAGACGACAGCAAAAATGTCGTTATTATTGACGAAAGTGGCCTATTCAAAGACAAAATCAAGTCTGAAGGCGATTTTACCTATATTTTCAAAAATAAAACTTTTGAAGAAGCTAAAAAAGACCTCATCAAAAGCAAAGATGATGTATTGGTACATATCGAAAAAGATATTATTTCTAATCCAAAAGGTGTACAAATTATTGGTAAAAAAACCGTTGGTATTGGCACACAACATGGTATTCAAAGCAAAATTCAGAGTGAGCTCCGCAACATAAAACTCACTCAGGCAGGTATCAACCTCAAGGTATTGGAAGACAACAAAATTAATATAGATGCTCAAACATTTACCCTCAGCGAAGACGGCGGTGAAAAAAGTAGCAATTCTGGCGGAGCCATGATTCTAGGTGGATTTTTCGGAATGTTACTTTATATTTCGGCTTTTTTGTATGGCTCGCAAGTAATGAATGGTGTTATTGAAGAAAAAAGCAACCGTATTATAGAGGTGATGGTTTCGTCGGTACGTCCATTTCAGTTGATGCTCGGCAAAATTATTGGTGTTGGTATGGTGGGGCTTACTCAATTTTTGCTTTGGGGAGTTTTAACCTTTGGAGCGTCTAGTATTGCTACATCTATTATGAGTAGCAAAATCGAAGAAAAAGTACAGGCCAAAGTAAAAGCAGGATTGAGCAAAGAGGAAATCAAGAAATTTGAAACAAGTGTCAAAGAAGAAAGCCCATTGAGTGGCATTACACAAACTATCGAGAACGTATCTTTAGGCAAAATGATTCTTTGCTTTTTGTTGTATTATATTGGCGGATACCTGCTTTATAGCTCGATGTTTGCTGCTATTGGCTCGGCTGTCGAAAGCCCAACAGAAGCACAGCAATTTATGTTTCCCGTCACAATTCCGATTATCTTATCGTTTATCTTGGCTCAGTTTATTATCCAAAAACCTGATAGTTCACTGGCATTTTGGGCCTCTATTATTCCATTTACTGCTCCTATCGACATGATGGTTCGTTTACCATTTGGGGTATCTAACTGGGAAATAGCCCTATCACTGGCATTATTGGTTTTGGGCTTTGTAGGAACAACGTGGTTGGCTGGCAAAATTTACCGTGTGGGTATTTTGATGTATGGCAAAAAACCAAGCTGGAAAGAAATGTCAAAATGGATATTCTATAAAGGATAAGCAAGCATCAATTATAAACTACGCTACAGTAATCATTCAGCTACGAAGGGGAATTGAAGGTTTTACTTTCAATTCCTTTTTCTTTTCAAAAGCCTTTCTCTGAGCAAACCTACCTTAGCGTCTCCTTTTATAACTCAATTTTAAGACCATCATACGCCAAACGAACATTGGCTGGTAGCTCTTCTTCTACCTCACTATGCAGGCCCATTTGGTGGCTAATATGCGTAATATAAGCCTTTTGGGGTGCTACTTTTGCTATCACTTCTAATGCCTCGGAAAGCGAAAAATGCGACAAGTGCTTTTCTTTTCGCAAAGCTCCAAGTACCAATACCTTCGAGCCACGCACTTTCTGTAGCTCTTCGTCCGAAATATGGTTTACATCAGTAATATACGTAAAATCGCCAATTCGGTAGCCAAATACAGGAAGCTTAAAATGCAACACTTCGATAGGTGTCAGCTTAACTCCTTCTATTTCAAAGGGTTTATTGGTAATAGTATTAAGATTAATTTGTGGAATGCCGGGGTATCTTATTTCGGCAAAGGCATAAGCAAACTCTTGTTTGATTTGTTCCAAAACCTGCTCACGGCCATAAACAGGCATATCCTTTCTTTGGAAAAAATTGTACGCCCTTACATCGTCCAACCCTGCGGTGTGGTCTTTGTGTTCATGTGTAAAAACGACAGCATCAAGCTGATGGATACGTTCACGCAACATCTGTTGACGAAAATCTGGGCCAGCATCAATCACCAAGCTTTTTCCATCCACTTCAATGTGAATCGAAACACGCAAACGTTTATCACGATAATCTAATGAGCGACACACTTCACAATTGCAGGCAATTACAGGAACACCCTGCGAAGTACCAGTGCCAAGAAAGGTAATTTTCATGTAGAAAAGGAGTTGGGGAATTAGGTTGTTGTTGCCAACCTAACATCACTAAACAAGAAAATCCAAAGGATTAACTTGGCATGCTAATCCTTTGGTGGGCTTTACCTTGATTTGAGGACAAAGGGGTAAAGGGAAATATTACTCTGTAAGAGCTTTTACTTGAGCCACCAGTGAATCAAAGTTCAATGGTTTAGCCAACATATCATCAAAACCTGCAGCCTTGAAGTCGTCCATTGTATAGTTACGTGCATTTCCAGTAATAGCAATCATTGGAATTTTCGCTTTGGCTTCGTCTTTCAACGAACGCACCGCTCTAGCACACTCCATACCGTCCATTACAGGCATATTTATATCTAGCAACAAAATATCGAAATCTTCTTTTTCCATTGCATCTAATACCTGTTGGCCATTTTTCACAGAATGGATTTCAAAGTTTTGGAATTCCAAAATCTTTTTAGCAAGGTTTTGAATGACTGAGCTATCTTCAGCGATGAGGACTTTCTTCATATTTTTTAGGTAAATAATTGATTATTTTCGGGGTAAAGATAAAAAATGATTTCGGATTTTTGATGGTAATTTTCCTATTTGACAAGGAAATTCTTATGTAAAAATACTTATTATTGAACAACTCTCTAAGAAAAATACAACAATAAATTCGTAACAAAGCGTTTCTTTTGTATCGCTAACAGATTGCCAATTTACAGATTCTATCTCAAATTAGCGTTATGGCGTATCCTTAAGATTACGTTTATCTTCATAAAATATCAGACAATCTAGGTTCATGGTCTTTTCTACTGCTTTCAAACCAAGCGTCTTGAGCTTGTTTGACACACTGTCTGAATAATTCTGAAACCAATCTAAATCTATTAATGTGCTATCGGCCAAACCTGTATTATTCACCACCGACAAGTTGTTTACCAAATGTGGGTTACTTTCCAAAAAATTCACTAAATCTTTTATTGTCAACCCTTTCTGAATAATCCCTGTACTATCGGTACTGGATACGGTTACTGCAGCGTCTGAGCGTTCCAGTGCCAACACTGTTTGGCTACGGGGTTCTATTTTGGCTCGTAGCGGAAATAGCTGCTCTAATTGTACAATAGCAATATCCTTGACCGTTTTGCCCAAAAATTCTGGTACATGTACACTCAAACAATATTGATTGGCTGGCTCTGAAGTATATTTAGCCATGTTATCTAGCTCTACTTTGAGCCTACTAGCCTTCTGTTCATACAAGATTTGATATATCAATAAAAGCGTACAATTAATAAATTTATACTCGTTTTCCGACTCTTTTATAAATTCTGTACTGCGTCCTTCTTCGTACTGTCCTAGCTGAATCCGTAGCTCGTTGGGGTTACTAACCTGTACTGGGTTAGCCTTGACAACACTACCCGACGACACGGTACTGGTGGCCGTAGCTTGTTGTTGAAACTCCTGTTTCATTACTATATCTACTCGTTGATTTCGCACCAGCTTTCCTACAATATCGGCATCAATTTCTTCAGGAGAAGTAAAGGCTTTCACAACACCTTTTTTATCGATAACAACGGTATGAGGTATAAAATGGTGAAAAAATAATTCATTTAGGCGATGCCCCCAGTCCATACCAAATAAAATATGAGGATAATTCCGTTTACTCAGAAAGGTATCCACTTTATCGCGATTCTCGTCGGAAATAGCAATAATTTCTACGGCATCGCCATACTGCTTTTTGATACGTTCAAAATGACTCAATGAAGGAATACATGGGGCACAATAGGTAGCCCAAAATTCAAGAATAACAACTTTGCCTCGTAAAGCTGAAAGCTGAATATTTTTTTCGTTTCCTGAAGGCGTAATGATAGACACACTAAAGTCTGGACAAACCTTGCCAATAGTAGGTGGGTCTACTTGAGCAGAGAATGTTTGAGCGTTGATAGTGGTTGAGAATAAAAGAGAAATTAATAGAAATATATATTTCATTGTTGTAATAACAAGGCTAGCCTTATTAAGATGACTTTGGGCTAGTTTCTCAAATTTAACTGAAAGTAAAGACTTTTAAAAAATATTCGTCTATTTCAGTAATTTTCTTGGCTAAAATCTACACAAACATAAGTCACTCCTAATTTAGTGAATGATAATAGAGTAAAAGGGTGATTATTTTTGAATATGATTTTCACCCATAGAGATGCAATGCTGAGATTTAACATGCAAAAGGCGTTCGAAAATAGTTTTTCGAACGCCTAGCTCCTATTTTTTTATCATTTGAGCAATTGAAAAGCCTCTTCAATGTTCTCTTGACGGCCTTATGAATCTCAACAAATACTAATAGATATTCTCTTTTAATATTACCTAAAATTCGGGATAACTCATGTTTATATTACTAGCACCGCCGAGCGGGTATCCCTAAAAAGGTATAAGAGTCACTTTATATGGTTACTAGCTTTATTTTACGGTAAAATCTACCGCAACTTTGTCCCAGGCCAAAGTAACTTTGCCTGAATTAGCTGCCGAAATAGTAAATCTTTCTGTAAAATCATGAGCCTTTGCTGGAACAATTACTCTTAGAGCATCGTCTGCTTCTTTGTAGTCGTATGCACCCCACTGATTCGATTTTTTATTAAAAATAATCACCCATTCTTTTTCATTAGGAATCGAAAACAAGGCATATTTTCCAGCTTTCAAGGCTTTTCCTTCTACTGTTACGTCTTTGGATACTTCAAAAACAGTAGCTTCGTTTGCACCGGTACGCCATACTTTGCCATAAGGGGCAAGGTCGCCAGCCCAAACATTACGGCCTTTTACAGCTGGTTGGCTATAATCAATTTTGATACTTGCTCCATTTACAGTAGCCGAAGCAACTGCCGGAGGTGATGGTCTTTTCGATTTGTCGTCTTTGTGTTGAGCATTGCCCATAAAAGCCACTAAGGCAAAAAGTGATAATAAGAGTAACTTTTTCATCTTGTAAAATTGGTTTGATTGAAAGGAAACATTTTTCGCTTCATTAATACAAACGAAAAACTGTGCGAAAGTTCTACAAATTTCGCACAGTTTTTCAGAATTTTCCACCAACGGCAGGTTCTAGTCGCCTTTCGTCGCAAAACGCAAGATATATCCCGCCTGCCCTGCTCCTTCCGATGCAATAAAAAGTTCGCCTTGGGGACTAAAACAAATCCCTTCGGGCTGGCGATACAACGACGGGTCGAGGCTGATTAATGCTTTTTTATGCCCATCGTCGGCCAAAATCAAGAGTTTTTTTCCTTGCGATGCCAAGATATAGATATCACGATTGAGGGGATGAATAGCAATACCCGATGGCTTAAAATCTTTGTTGCCATTATCGCCTTTTACTTTTGCTTCGGGAATACCGATGTACTTAAAAAAGGTTTTGCTTGTCAGGCTGTAAGCATAAATCATTTTTATATCATCTTTCGACTTCACTCTTTCTTTAGCTGCTAAAAGCAAGTATTTTTTCTTGGGGTCATAGCTTAGGCCTTCATATTCTTTTACATCTGGATGCGTACAGTCAATATCTCGCTCAAAAGCTTCTCCTATTTTAAAGCCATGTACCATACCGTTACTTTTCAAAACAAATACCTCATTATCAACTACTTCTACCCCTTCGTAATCACCTGCTTTACCAAATTTTATTTTGTCGACTACTGCTTCTTTTTGGTAATCATACACAAAAACACGTCCTTCTTCGTCGTTGACACAGGCCAATTGGTGGTCTTTATAAAACGAAAGCCCTGATATTTCATCTAGTGATTTAGGCAAAATATACTTTTGGCTAGGCTTATTCAGGTTGTAGGAAATCACAGCGACTTCCGAAACGTTGGCTTCGGTGTCTGCTTTAGAACTTTTGTTGCCACAGCCAAAAAACAAGGATAGGCTTAATAATAATAGGTTGTTTGCTTTCATCTTAACAATGGATTTAGTGCTATTTTTTGTCTGAATGCCCCAGACTCCTTTCTGGACAAACGATGTCTCTGATAATTTGTTTTATTTCTTTGGCTTCGGGAAAATGCCCCTCTCGCTTACGGTCAAATACTACAGTATCGTTGACACCAATCTGAAAACGCCCAGATACCAAAGAAGGTTTCAAGCGAACCTCCTCCAAATCATCGACAAAGGTAGTTAGCAACTCCTGTGCTAGCCAAGCCGAACGCATTAGCCATTGGCATTTGGGACAGTATTCTATAGTAACATAAGGTTTTGTGATATTTTGCATTGGTTCATACTTTTTTGTTTTTTAGACATTCCACCAATAAGTAAGTTTTAGTACCAAAGCACGGTCTTTTATACCAAAACTATTAGGTACGTAGTTGTCGGTATATACCAAAAACAAGTCGGAAGCGGGTTTATAACGCCACTGCAAACGGGTATTGAGGTTTACATTTTTTTGCTGTTCGTTGTACTGAAAATACGTAGTCCAGAACAAATTATTGGTAAATGTAATATCTACTTTAGAACGAACCAACCAAAACTCTGTTGATTGTCGGGTGGTTTCTTCGGTAGTGGCATCAATAACGGTTACATCTTTAATATTGTTATAGTCGGCCCCAACCGAAAGGCTTACATACGGCTGAAAACGATAACCTATCAAACCTGTAATAGCCATACGTTTGCCATCGCCATAATAGCCTCCTACACGTGTAGATACCGAATAGGTCAAGAGCTTTTTGGGAGTAGAAAGGTAGTCGAGGCCAGCCGAACGCCAAGAATGCTCGCTTTGGTCGCTTACATAATGAGCTTTTGAATAAGGGTTCATTGGGTTGAACTTAAACTGAAGCTTCACAAAATCGGTGGCTGTCCATACCGACAATGAGCTTCTGTTTTTCATCTGAAAGGCATAAGCCAAAATATTGGTATTATCGGTTAATTTGCTATTCATATTCCAGTAGTTCACCGATTCGGCGGTAGGGCCATGGGCAAATATTGGACTAGTCGAGTTTTTAGGATAAAACAAATACGTAGCCACAGGGTCTATTTTAAAATATCCTACACGCGGCACATACCCAACCTCTGGATTATAGCTTTTTCCTACATATTCGTGTTGCCACTGCAATACCCAGTTTTTGCCATTATGAGCCACATTCAGAGCCTGTACGTATTCGTCGCTAGTATTGGTTTTGAGTGGGCTAAAGGATTTCAGGAATAGGGCTTTGCCTGTCCACAGGTTGCTAGGCGATGCTAGGTTATATTCCAAACCAATATTACGGTTGTATTTGGTAAAAATGCCTCCTGCTTTTTCGTCAAAATTAATAGACTCTTTGTTGAGAAACATAATCCCAATATTAGAACGAGAAAACACTTTTTGTTGTAGTACCAAGGTTGAAAAATTCTGTGCAGGGCGATTTTCGTCATCAATTGCTCCTGTTTGCATATTCATCAAACCAATTCGGAGGTTGTTATTGATTTTACCGCTCAAACGAGCCCCAAAACGAATAGGAACACCCAAGCCAATGCGTCGAGAAAAGAAAGGACGAATATTTTTGAAACCAAAGTTGTTGAATAGGTCAGAATTTTCGAGAAAAAACTGCCTTCTTTCAGGGAAAAACAATTCAAATCTGTCGAGATTGGTTACTTGCTGGTCTACATCTACCTGCGAAAAGTCGGGATTGACGGTTAAGTCCAAATTAAGAGCCGAAGATACCGCCACTTTGGCATCTACCCCAATATCTTTTCTCCACGAAGCATCGGTATTTTGGCTATAGTTTTTGTTGATACCACCCAAAGCGTATGGAATTATCGAAATATTATTTTTGGGCGTTGGAGGTGGCGTATCCCATACCAAAACACCTGTATAAGCCAAAGTAATACTAAAAAACTGTCGAGGAATACGAGCCCAACTTGATTTTTCATTTGATTTTAAATCTAATCGGCTAAAATTAAGTCCCCAACGAGTTTCGCCAGCTTTGTAGCGTAGGGTTTTGAAAGGAATAGCCATTTCCAAAATCCACTTATCACCCAAATATTTGGTTTCAGAATACCATTTATTATCCCAGTTGGCATTGAGGTTTGTTCCTTCCGAAATAATCCCATCAAACTGAGCCCCTGCGGCATTGGCCCCAAATACAAAGCCATTGGTAAGGTCGTTGAATGGTTCTAATATAAGCCAAAGGTTATCGTTATTGCCAAACGAAAAGTCTCGTTTTAACGATTCTACTACAAAGGTTTTGTTTTTTATTTTTTCATGACAAATAGCGGCCACATACAAAAATTGGTCATCGTAAGTCATTCTAAACTCGGTTTGAGCATTTGTTTTGGATGTATCGTTGGGGGTAATCATCCAAAAGTCATTGCCTACTTCAGTAGTACTCCAGGCGGCATCATCAAGATTTCCATCAATTACGATTTTAGAAGTGGTGGGTTTGATATGATATTGAACCGATTCATTGATTTTTTGAGCAAAGAATAAGGTTGAATGAAAAATCAAAAAAGAAAGTATAAGTAAAGTTTTCTTCACTGTTCTGTAGTGGGGTTTATATGATAAAATTTAGTAAAATTATAACAATTCCTAATGCTTATCAAACTACCTGTAGGGGTCTGTACCGTGACAGCCCCCTACAGCCATTTTTATGCCCTATTGCCCCGATTTGGCCATTCTATTAGCCATTATTGCTTACCTTGGCTATAAGGCATTTGTAAGTCCAATCGTTTATGCTTAATTTAAAGAGTTAATTCAGTAAGTTAATAAGTGTGTAGTAACAAAAACCCCGATAATTATTTCCTATTGTATATAGCTGACTGGTAGGCTTACTTACCTTGCATTGTAGTTGATTATTACAGTCATAACCTTTTCTATTTTAGCAAGCCTTTGCAAGGACTATGCTAAAAGCTAAACATTTAGACCCATTTTATGCAAAACCCTCCTGAAAATCAAGGTAAACTTGTACGCTCCATTGGCTTAACTTCGGCCGTCGTTTTAGTGATTAGTTCTGTGATAGGCACAGGCGTTTTCAAAAAAATCGCCCCTATGTCGTACGAGCTACAATCGCCTAGTTTGGTACTCTTTGCATGGCTAGCCGCTGGCTTAATCAGCTTGGCGGGTACACTCAGCAACGCCGAAGTAGCCAGTATGCTGGCCGACTCTGGAGGTGATTTTGTGTATTACCGCAAAATCTATAACCGTTTTTTTGCATTCCTTTTTGGCTGGACCAACTTTGCGGTAATTCGTACGGCATCTATTGCCTCGATTGCTTATGTATTTGCACAGTCTATCAATAGCTTAATTCCTATTCCCAACTCTTCTCAAGAACTTTCGGACATCAGTATTTTTGGCTTACATTTTTTTGATAACCTTGGCATAAAGCTCATCGCTATTGCCCTGATTGTATTCCTGACCTATTTTAATAATAAGGGTATGAAATTGGGCGAAAAACTAAGTACCACTTTGGTTTCGTTGATGGTAATGGCCATGTTGTTAATCATTACATTGGGATTGCTTTCTAGCTCGGGTAGTTTGGAGCATCTTCAACAAAATAGTGTACGTTACAATCCAGAATCAATGTCAGGCTCAACGCTTTTCAAAGCATTGGCATTGGCTTGTTTGAGTGCTTTTTGGGGCTATGAAGGCTGGAATAGCGTGGGGTATATTGGTGGCGAAATCAAGAATCCTCAACGCAATTTGCCACTTGCACTGACAATTGGCACACTCATTATTATGGCTTTGTATCTGATGATGAACTTTGTTTATCTGTACATTTTGCCTATCGACGAGTTTATTAATATTTATGAAGCCAAAAATGGCATTGGAGCTGTTGCTGTAGTGAAGCATTTTCTGGGACCTTGGGGGGGTACTCTTATTTCGTGCCTCATTTTAGTGACTACTTTCAACTGTACCAGTAGTACTATTTTGTTGGCATCTCGTTTGTTTTATGCCATGGCCAAAGACAATATGTTCTTCAAAAAAGTAGATTATATTCATCCTGTGTACAATACTCCATCTAGGGCATTATACATTCAGGCGGTTTGGTCATCGTTATTGGTATTGTCGGGTACATTCGATCAGCTTACCGATATGTTGATTTTTGCAGCATTTATTTTCTATGGAGCTACCACTTTGGGGGTATTTATTTTACGTAAAAAAATGCCTGATACACCACGCCCGTACAAGGTTATTGCGTATCCGTTTGTTCCTGCCATCTTTATTTTGTTTTGTATAGCCTTGTTATTCAATACATTGGTAGAACGACCACACGAGGCTCTGATAGGTTTAGGCCTTATGGCAACAGGGTTACCTTTTTATTGGTACTGGAATAAAAACAAGAGTTAGTAATAGTGTAGTATTTGATGATTTTCAAAATAAGCAGTGTATTGTCGGACAGTTCTTGGAAATCCAATAACTTCCTACCAACAAAAAAGCCTTGCAACGGTTAACCATTGCAAGGCTTTTTTCTTTTAGATTTGCCTTTACCTTGCCAAAAGCTCAACCAAAGTATCGTAAGTTATACCCGTAAAGTTTGGAGCTTGCAAATGTGTATGAGCCAGCTCTTCGGCTGTATGCGATGTTGTAATACCAATTACCTTCATACCAGCACTTAGGCCAGCCTGAATACCCTGCATGGCATCTTCAGCAACAATACAATTGTCAATAGCAACACCCAGTTTTTCGGCCGCTTTCAAATAAATATCAGGAGCTGGTTTTCCATTTGTTACCATCGATGAGTCTACAATTTCATCGAAATAATGACGAATCCCTGCATTATCTAAGGTAAAATCAATATTCCCTTGCGGTGCCGACGTACCTACAGCCAATTTTACACCTTTGGCTTTGAGCGATTCCAACAGGGTGACTAATCCTTCGGCAGGTTTTACGTGAGGGCGATAAATTTCTTTATAAATTACTTCTTTCTCTTCGTTGAGGGTATGAGCCAATTCTGGTTCAACCTCTCTTTTGAAAAAGTAATTCATGGTATCTTGAGCATTTTTTCCATTCAAATTCTGAAAAAACTCTTCCCGTGTTAGCGGAATATTTTTCTTGGCACAAAACTCTAACCAAGCAATTACATGGTATTCGAGGTTGTCTACCAAAACCCCATCCATGTCAAAAATAAAGGCAATTTGTTTCTCTGTCATTCTACTAAATTTGTTGTACACACTAAAAGGCTTTGGCGTTTAGTTACGTTGCAACACCGACAAGGCGTTGTCCAAATCCTTGATTAATATTTCTACTTGTTCCAGACCAATATACAAGCGTACCATACGATGTTCTGGATTATCTATTTCATAATTTTCGGGCTTTATCCCTGCTGCTTTGGGCATCACCAGCGACTCGTGGCCACCCCAGCTTACAGCCAATAAAAAATTCTGCAACGACAAAGCAAATGCTTCTATTTGTTGGTACGACACAGGAGGCAATACAATTGTGAACAAACCACAAGCCCCTGTCATTTGTTGACGAGCTAATTCGTATTGGGGGAAATCTTTGTCGAATGGAAAAATTACTTTTTCTACCAAAGGGTGATTTTTCAGAAATTGTACTACCCGAGGAGTACTTTCCGAAATTCTTTGCAATCGAATTTCTAATGTTCGTAAGCCTCGAAGCAACAGCCAAGCGTTGAAAGGCGAAATACTTGTACCTGAGTTTGATAATTCAGAGTCAAAAATCTTTTTTAAGCGTGCTTTCGAGCCTGTAATCACACCTGCCACAGTGTCGGAATGCCCCGAAATATATTTTGTTGCCGAATGCAAGCACAAATCTATGCCCAAAGCATGTGGATTTTGGAATAAAGGTGTACAATAACTATTGTCGATAATAGTTGTAATACCTTTCGACTGAGCAAAGCTACCAACTGCTGCTAAATCCTGTAATTCAAAACTAAACGAATTGGGCGATTCCAGATAAATTAAGGTGGTATTGGGCTGGCACGCTGTTATAAAATTGTTAATATCTCGGCCATCGACATAAGTATGCGTCACATTGAATTTGGGCAATACTACCTCCAACATATTTACAGCCCAAGAATAGGGTTTTCGTACCGAAATAATATGGTCACCAGCCTTCACGTTGGCCAAAATAGAACAAAAAATAGCCGAACTTCCTGAATTAGTAATCAGGGCATCCTCCGCACCTTGCAATGCTGCTAGCTTTTTGCGGAGAATATCGACTGTTGGGTTTTTAGCTTTTGTATAAATATAATCTCCAGCATATTCATCTTCAAATGTTGACCGCATACTCGCAAAGTCTTTGAAGGCAAAATTGGATGTTTGAATAATAGGCGGTGCTATTGCATTATAGTATAGCTCTCGCTCCTCGCCTAGTTGGTTAATGATATACGATAAATCTTCCATATTTACGGCTAGACTTAGCCCTTGCGAGACAAGCCTCTATTAGTATTAGTCAAAAAAATGAAAAAAGGTTTATTCTTGGCACATAAATTATTCACTGATGTATTATATCAAAAGCTATTTTTGGGTTAATTCTAGTACCTTTTTGATGATGTAATACAAGGGTAAGCCCCCTAAGAATAGTCCAATTGCTGTGGGTAAGTTTTCTTTATTTTCGGCCAACGAACTGATTGCCACTACAGTATAAGTAACAATAAAAATGGCAGGAAATAATACTTTCCCAAAACCTATCGTATAAATCTCGGCCGATAGATTTTTAACCTTTTTGCGAAGCAGAAATATAGTAAAAGCCGAAGTAATCATACCTATAGAGTCGCAGAACATAACGTAATTAAGTAGCTCCTTAAACGAATCAGCAAAAAATAAAAATAATATCAAAAATGAAGCAAATACCGTTAATGCAAACTCTTGTACTTGTGTTTGCTCGTTTTGTTTTTTGAAAACACTTGGCAAAACACCATCTTCGGCCATAGCAAAATATACCCTTGGGTTGGTCAACATGGCTGAATTAACAAACGTCAGTACCGAAATAAAGAGTAATACTGACGTAAACTTAAAGCCTATTTCACCAAAAAATACTTTTGCCAAATCGGCAGTCAACGACGACGAATGGGCTATTCCTTCTATACCTAATACTTTATAATAAGCAAAATTGATAGCTAGATACAGTACCATTACCAAACTACAGCCAATAAAAATTCCTTTGGGAGTATTCTTGACGGGATTTTCGATGTCTGTTCCAAAATTAATGGTTTGTTGATAGCCCCCATAAGTGAAAAAGATAGGAATAAAACTTACCGCTAAGGCTTTTAGGTAATCGATGGGTGTCCAAGGTTCGCTTGCCAATAAGGGCATTGTTTTTTGAGGTGTAGGGTGATTCCCAAAAATAGTCAGAATCAATAAGGCCATCAGTACAATTTTTATCATCGACAAAACATTCTGGGTTTTGGCCGATAAACGAATACCAATAAAATTGATAATGTACAAAATAACAATGGTAGAAATCGATGTGATTTTTATGCCTGTAGGGTTCTGAAGAGATTCAGGCATCAAGATAGGATTGATATATTCGGCACCCACAATGGCTACAATCGAAGTAGCTCCTGCATTGGAAATCACCAGCATCCAATTGACCATAAAGGCAAAGGCTGGATGATAACAATAAGAAAATATTTTGTAAAAACCACCTTTTACCGCATACCTTGAACCAATTTCGGCATAGGTAAGGCCGCCCAAGAAACTAACAATACCGCCCAATATCCAAGCTAGAAAGAAAATCAGAGGTGTTTGTGCCGATTTGGCTACTTCGACAGGATTCCTAAAAATACCCATTCCTATAATTAAACTTACCACCAACATAGTGGTATCAAAGAGATTTAGTTTGTTTTTTGCAGACATAGTTTGAGGATGAAATACCAAAGTCAAGCCTTAGTACCTGATTATAAAGAGATAATTTAGTTATGATTGGATAGATAATTTACCTAATTGTACCCGAAAATGGTAATTTTTATTGGATTATTTTGTGGTATTGTCCTGCCTTACCAACCTAGAAATGTGCCATTGAATTTGTAATAGTGCATGATGTTGCTTATTTTGAGCAAAATCTGAACAAATGGTATTTATGGAAAAAAAGACCTCAGCTTGGAGCACCGACCGAATTATGGCTATTTGTGCCATCGTTACCAGCGTTTTGTCTATTTCTATTTGTATTTATCAAACCCACCTTACACTCAAAGAACAAAAGGCTTCGGTATGGCCGCATTTGCATATTGCTCAGCCTGCTTTTTGGGGTATTCCTGGCAAAAGCAAATACGCATTTAATATCGTAAATGATGGTATTGGCCCTGCAATTATTGTAAAATGCGGTATTTACTACAAAGGAATATATTACGAAAAGGGTGTCGAAAAATTCATTAATACCTTTGAAAATAGCGTACTCAAAGACCGCCCCTTAAATTTTTATGGCAATATAGAACAAATGGTTGTGTCTTCGGGCAACGTTATAGAGTTTTTATCGTCGTCTTTTCCCGAAAAAGATGCCCAGTTTTTGCATAATTTCTTTTATAATGAGGCCACTGTCGAGATAATTTATAAATCGGTATATGATGAATATTGGCGGGTAACCTCCAAGCATCGAGCAGAAAAAATTGACTATTCTGAAGATACGCCTTAAACCTCGGTATCTTAGAAATGTCCATTAGTATTATAGCTATTTAGTAAAACCAAAGGCAAAAACCTCTTGATATTTCAGCCCTTGGTTTTCTACCAAAAGCCCAATACCCAAAGGTAGTAAGCTCAAATAAAAATGATATGGTTAGAATATTTTATAAGGAAAAAAAACAAATTAGAAAAGAAAACGATGTGAGAATGCTCTCGCAGATTTCTAATTTGATTTGGGTAGATTTACAATCGCCCACTGCCGAAGAAGAAGAATGGGTAGAAACCAAATGCTTGGTGAGCTTCCAAACGCCACAAGAAATTGTAGAAATTGAAAGCAGTGCCCGCTTTTTTGAACAAGGTGATATGATGGTGGCCAACTCCAATTTCTCGAAAATTGACCAACATGGCTATCATAGTTATCCTGTTTCGTTCCTGATTAAAAACTCGATTCTCTTTACCTATCGACAAGGAGACTCCAAAACATTTGCTGATACTGTCAAGAAAATGAGGGTTTATGAAGAACCCTTTGAAACAGGGGTGGATGTCTTTTTATTATTGCTCGAAACTCGGATAGAAGCCGATGCCGATTTGCTCGAAAATATATCTAGAGAAATCACAACCATCAGTAAGTCGCTGTCAAACGAGAAAAAACCCAAACAAGAAATCCTCCTCAAAATCAATACCTTACAAGAAAACACCATGATGCTTCGTGAAAGTATTATCGACAAACAGCGTGTATTGTCAAGTATTCAACGAAGCCGATTGTTTCCAGACAGTTATAGAGAACGGCTCAGGATTATTCTAAAAGATATTGGCTCATTGACCGAATATACAACTTTCAACTTTGAACGGCTCGAATACCTCCAAGATACTTTTACGGGTTTAATCAACCTTGAACAAAACCAGATTATCAAAATCTTTACGGTCGTAACCATTGTATTTCTGCCTCCTACTTTGATCGCAGGAATTTTTGGGATGAACTACCAAGTTATGCCAACCATATTACATCCTTATGGGTTTTATTTGGCACTTGTCTTGATGCTCCTATCGTCGACGGGCGTACTTTGGTTTTTCAGACGAAAACATTGGATTTAGTACAGCAATACAAGGTATAAAGTGATTTTGTAAGTACCGATTCCTTTTGACATGGGGATTGATGGATTAATTATTACTTTATGCCTTCTTGTTCGATAAATTTGTGTTAAAATATTGGTATGTGGCTCTACTGTAAAGCTACTTTGGTCATAATAGTCCATTTCTTGAAATACTCATTAACAACAGAAATTTTAAGATAAAAAACTGTTTTCAAATGCACATTGAGTTACGATAGCTTGATTGAAAGCACTATGTCATAAAAAAGTAAAGCTCCAGATTATTCCAAACTTCAATTCTTTAACAACCTCTTTCGCTTCTGTCCAGTCTCACAATCTCCTGAAAATCAATTCTAATTCAATTCTAATTCCAAATTAATCAGCATTTAAGGCAAAAGTGGTCACTTTGTATATCAATCACGCTCAATGTACTGAGGAGTTTATTTTGTGAATATCTGATTTTTTCTTGTCGTAAATTACTCATTTATAAGCTACAATTGCTTTTCTCGATTCTCCTCAAATTCAGTAAATCTTGGCTATTCGTTTACACAATGGTATTAGTCCGTTGGATTCTTATAAAATTGAAAAATATTAAAAATTATGACAGATTGGTTAGTATTAATAGTCTTGCTTGGCTGGATTTTAGCGGGCGGGCTCATTGGCAAAGTAATAGAATCATTATTAAAAAGGAGAATACAGGGTATCTACGAATATGGAGAACCTACCTTCAACGATATATTATTGGAATGTGTCTATAAATATGCCACTTCTATTTTGGCAATGATATTTTTTGAACTTGGTGTCGAATACCTAGGTATACGCCTTGCTCCTTATGAGCTTTATTTTGAACGCTTTGCTCATATTTTATCTATTTTTATGCTAGCTCGTGGTGCTGCCTATTTTTTTGCTACACTTGCAAGCAAAAAAATGCCTCAGGTAAATGGTGCCGTACCTACCTCTTCTATTATTACCAATATTATTAGGGTTACGATTTATATTGGAGCGCTGGTAACTATTCTGCATAGTGTTGGCGTATCGGTAGCTCCTGCACTTACAGCACTGGGAGTCAGTGGCTTGGCAGTAGCTTTGGCCTTACAAGATACTCTATCTAACCTATTTGCGGGCTTGCAATTGTTGGTATCAAAAAAAATACGACCTCAAGATTATGTACAGCTTTCGTCGGGCGAGGAAGGCTATATCGAAGATATTACTTGGCGCAATACCACAATTAGGGCAATCTCTAACCATATCGTGATTGTGCCTAATTCAAAAATTTCGACCAATATTCTCAAAAACTTTAATTTCCCCGACCTTGAAGTACCTGCTACGGTTAGCCTCAATGTGTCCTATACCAACAATTTGGAAAAGATAGAACAGCTATCGATTGAGGTAGCTAGCGAAACACTAATGGCATTGGACGGGGCCGTAAAGGACTTTACGCCAATTGTACGATTCAACTCGTTTGAAGATTCTTTTATCAAAATGACGGTGATTATGCGGGCAAAAACCTTTGCAGACCAGTTTTTGATTAGACATGAGTTTATCAAGAATATCCATAAAAGATTCCAAAAGGAAAATATCGAAATTCCGTATCCAATCAGAACAGTGGTAAGTAAACACGACGATAGTGGCCAAATCAACACAGGTAAATTTCGCTTAGAAGAGTTTTCTTAGAGGCATAGCTCTCCAATGGTGAATATTCTTCAACTTAGTCATTTTTTATTAGCGACAAAAGTTATTCACTAGCCCCAAAATTTGCACAGCTCTACTCTTTTTCAATTAATTACCAAACCATTAACCCTTTAACTTCAAAACAATACTTGTAACTCAACACTTCTATTTATACCTAACAGATTTTAAATTGCCTATTCCACTAAAAACAGAAATGCTCCTATTCTTAGGAGCATTTTCTTTTTGTTATTAACACTATTTGGAATATCCGTTAATATTCCAAATTATCCTTCAGAATCCTGACTCTAAGCAAATATATTTAAGCTGCATTATCTAATATGTTCAAGTACAGGCATAAATAGTCTTTCTCGCAACACTATGTCGGCCGAATGCTCAAGTGCGGGATAGCTTGCACAAAACGACACACCCAACCCAGCCTGCTCAACCATGCACACATCGTTTTCACCGTCGCCTATGGCTACTACATCGTCCAGAAGTAAGCCAAGTTTTTTGGCCAATTGACCAATTACATGGCTTTTACAATATTCATGTTTGCAAGAAGAATGATGATGTCTAAAAAATAAAGACGGTATTTTGACCTCACCAGTAGTATGCCCTCGCCAAAATTCTAAGTCATTTGCCACCGAAAAATCAAGATTATACTGATGCTTGATATGATTGGTTACTAGCGAATAGCTATCGCTAATAATACCTATTACATAGCCTCTTGCCTTGAGATTTTCTACTGTTTTCTGAAAATCTGGCGTAATCTTCATCGAGTCTACTACTTCCAAAATCTCTTTTACAGTACGCCCTTTCATAAGCTTAGCGATTTCCTTGGTACGAATAACAGCATTAGAATACTCTAGGCCAACTTTACGCAAAGCTTTTTCAAAACCAAACCGTTTGGCGGCTGTCTGAATGAAACTATCGCCCAGAATGGTTCTGTCCATGTCAAAAATCACTAGCTTTTTAGCCCTTGTTTGTTCTATTTTACCTTTCAGCATCTCGGTTTCGTTCATTTGTACAGCCGAATGATAGGTTATTTCGGGCTCAGTTCGGTTCAGTATAGCCTTTGTTACCTGTTTGGCCATTTTGCTGAGCGACTGCAAAGGCTTCATTTTGTTCTCGACATAGCCAATATTCACCTCCTCGATTCTGGCATTTTGCCTTTTCATATCTATCAATAGGCCAATATCTACGCCATAATCATTTTCAAAAACAATATTATCGAAAAAGCTTTTTTTGCCTGCTACAATTCCGCTAAGCGGCTGTGAAAAAGAAGTAAGGTCGGGAAAGAAAATATCGAGTAAAGGTTTGGCCAGAATCTCGGTAACACGCCCCGCCTGACGGTCGAAACAAGTTTTGATAAAGTCGGCTTTATTGTCTAGTAAAGGTTGAACCAACAGGTCTATAATATTTTCAGGGTAAGTTGGAATATCGGCATCCAGAAAAACGAGTATTTCGCCCGAAGCAATCGTTACGCCATCTTGCATCGAAATACCCTTGCCTTGCACAGTACTGCCAATCACACAAGCCCCCGAAAGTAAAGCCACCGATACCGTATTGTCGTGAGAATTATCGTCAATCACAAATACCTCTTTGACATACGGTGAGTTAAATGCCTTACGGATTACCTCCGAAATGGTAGCTTCTTCGTTCAATGCAGGAATAATTACTGAAACATTTTGCATAGTTTTAGTGCTTTTAGTTAATAAACAACGTTATAACTAAAAGTACCTCTAGCAACTTATAGTCATATTACAGCCACCTTAGAAATTCCTTACAGACAGCTCTTTTTGAATTCTAATAAAATTCTAATCTCATTCTAACTTTTCCATCATCTACGGTTTGTAAGTTTGTAGTATAAATTTTAACTAAAGCTAACAACAAGTACTTTATTTAAGATTTACACCACGAATTGTCAATATCGATGAGTAGATATTGCTAAAATAAGTCTCTTTATTATAGATAGTTATCTACTAATAATATGTTGGGACAAGCACTTAAACATATATAAAGCCTATGAATTTTAAACATTTTTCATTTTTGTGTGTCCTAGTTTTGGCCATACTAAAAAGTAGCATTGGTTTTGCACAAGAAATAAGCCAAGCAAGTTATGAAGGGAATCAAGTTCTTTCTTCAGTAATAAAAGGGGATAAAAAGTCGTTCCAAAAAGCGTGGTGCAAGCTTTTGGAAGATAGCTATAAAGCCAAAACTAAGCGTAGAGGAAATAGTGTATCGGCGTTAGACTTTGTGATGAGTGATATTAGTACAGTATCTGTCAATAGTAAGATGTATGTTGAGAAGGGAGCAGAAGACAGTAATATTTTAAAAGTATATTTTCATACGACTTTTGCGGACAACAGTCCTATAGGTCAAAATAATGCTCCTAGCGAATTCTCTAAATTATCGTTTAAACTAGAGAGTTTCTTAAAACGCTATCAATACGATTACCTTTCGGGGCTTCTTGAAGAGAAAAGTAAATCTTTGAGCAAAGCCGAAAAAGACTTCAACAAACTCCAAACAACCAATACTAAGCTTGAAAAAAGTATCACAGAATCATTGCGTTCGATAGAGAAGGCTCAAAAACGCATGGATGATGCTAAAAAAACAATAGAAGATAACAATGCAAAAATGGTAGAATTGCGAAAACAAATCGACCAAAAGCAACTAAAAATACAAGAGCTCGAAGAAAATCGAGCCCCAAAGAACTAATTTAGTTAAGGTGAAAAAAGTGGAACACCACTCTCTTGTTTTTCATTAAGCAAGAGTTATAATCCCAGGTAAATATATGGTTACCTGGGATTTTTGTTTTATTACAATTTAAGTATTTTATACCATTTTATCAAGGCCAAACTAAGTATTTTTTATTTATCAGTATACAAAAGTCTACCGATTTCGCGATTCTGTTAAGCTCGGCAATAACCTATCAATTTTTACCACAAAAAAATAAAAATCATTCCCATCCAACATATTTGTAATGTACCTTTGCTGTGATTTAAAAATTTCCAATTCGCAAGATTTGCGAAACCAATTATCAATTCTCAATTTTGACAATGGAATACAGAATAGAAAAAGACACGATGGGTAAGGTACAAGTGCCTGCCAACGTTTATTGGGGAGCACAAACCCAACGTTCAATCATGAATTTCCCTATCGCCCAAGACATCAATAAGATGCCAAAGGAGATTATCAAAGCATTTGCATACCTCAAAAAAGCAGCAGCTTATGCCAACTTTGATGCAGGTGTGTTGGCCGAAGAAAAAAGGAATCTTATCGCTCAAGTTTGTGATGAAATTTTGGAAGGGAAATTGGACGACCAATTTCCATTGGTAGTATGGCAAACTGGCTCAGGTACTCAGTCGAATATGAACTGTAATGAGGTTATTGCTTACCGTGCTCACGTAATCAATGGTGGCTCGCTATTAGACGAACAGAAATTTATTCATCCAAACGATGACGTAAATAAATCACAGTCTTCAAACGATACCTTCCCTACAGCTATGCACATTGCTGCATATAAAATTTTGTTGGAAGTGACTATTCCGGGTATCAAAAAATTGCGTGATACACTCGACCGTAAAGCCAAAGAATTTAAGAATGTTGTAAAAATTGGTCGTACTCACTTCATGGATGCTACACCACTTACCCTAGGACAAGAGTTTTCTGGGTATGTATCACAGCTCGACCACGGCTTACGTGCTATCAACAATACACTTGCTCATCTCTCTGAATTGGCTTTGGGTGGTACTGCTGTTGGTACTGGTATCAATACCCCAAAAGGATATGATGTTAATGTAGCCAAACATATTGCCGACCTAACTGGTTTCCCTTTTATTACTGCTGAAAATAAGTTTGAAGCTTTGGCTGCTCACGATGCTATCGTAGAAGCTCATGGTGCATTAAAAACAGTTGCGGCTAGCTTAATGAAAATCGGTAATGATATTAGGATGTTGTCGTCGGGCCCTCGTTCGGGTATTGGCGAAATATATATTCCTGACAACGAGCCAGGGTCTTCAATCATGCCTGGCAAAGTAAACCCAACACAATGCGAAGCTATGACAATGGTAGCGGCTCAGGTAATGGGTAACGACGTGGCTATCAATATTGGTGGCTCAATGGGTCACTTTGAATTGAACGTATTCAAGCCTGTCATGATTTACAACTTCTTACATTCTGCTCGTTTGATTGGCGATGTTTGTGTGGCCTTCAACGATAAGTGTGCTGAGGGTATTGAACCACTTCACGAAAATATCAAAAAACACGTGAATAACTCTTTGATGTTGGTAACAGCCTTGAATACCAAAATTGGGTATTACAAAGCGGCTGAAATTGCTCAGACTGCCCACAAAAATGGTTCAACATTGAAAGAAACCGCTATTGCTTTAGGATACCTCACAGCCGAAGAATTTGATGAGTGGGTTAAACCTGAAAATATGGTTGGCGATATTAATGTGTAGATAATTACCTTATAACCAAGGTGCTAACTCAACAGCTAGCACCTTGGTTATGTATTTTTCAAGATACCTTTACTCTTCTAAACAAATACCTTGTAATAAAAATCCCTGTACTTTTATCGGCACTATAAACACCCGATGCCGTATTGATAAGCTCCCAGCCTTCCTCATACATTCTAGTGATTTTATCGGTAATAGTTTTGTCGTTGTTTCTTACATTTTCAAAATTAATACCAACAAAACTAAAGAAATTCTCTAGTTTTACTTCTTCCATAGCTCCATCTTTTCCAGAAGTAATCATTCGTGAACGCCCCAACCCTCCGGGTACAACCGACTCGATAGTTGTTACCTGCGAAAATTCGTATAAAACAGGAGTAGCAACCCTTTCTTGACCAAACGATACTTGGCTTAATAATAAAAATAATACAAAAACAGATACTTTCATGTTCATTGTTGTTAGTGTTTAAAGGACTATAAGATTATTTTAAACCATTTATGCTTTTATCTTGCTGTTATTCGTTACTTTCTCTGAGGGCAACGGATTTTTTGATAAGGGCATTTCAATTGATGGTTTTGAGTATGACAAATAGCACAAACTTTTCCCCTATTCTTTGCTAATTGAATAATATTATTTTATCCTTCCTAAGCATATTTTCATGGTTACGGCTGGAGGTGATTATTTTTCAGAATGAGTAGAAAATACGACTTATTGTATTTTAAAAGAAAATCAGTAATTTTAAAAGAAAAAATTGTACATAATGGAAACTTTGGAAAAAGAAAAAACCGAATTTCGCAACTATAACCAAGGCGATATTACTGCTGCTGTAAAAGAACATTATCGTAAAATGAGGCTTTACCAGACCTACGATTATGTACAAAAAATGAAAGCGAAGTATCTGACATTCGACAAACCGATGCTCCTTTGGGATGCAATGGAAAAGCTCAATGCCTTGATTGATGTAAGCGACCCCGATTTGGATTTGCCTAATGTACAACACCTTTTGCAGTCGGCCGAAGCTATGCGTGCAGAAGGCCGCCCCGACTGGATGCAACTGGTGGGTTTGATTCATGACCTTGGTAAAGCGATGTACCTATGGGGAAGCGACGAAGATGGTACATCTCAGGCTGAACAATGGGGCTTGGTAGGCGACGTATTTGTGGTAGGATGCAAACTTCCTGATAGCTGCGTATACCCAGAGTTTAATGAACTGAACCCTGATATGCAATTAGAGCAATATAATACCGAACTGGGTATTTATGAAGAAGGATGCGGCTTGGACAACGTAGAGCTAGCTTGGGGACACGACGAATATTTGTACCAAGTACTCAAAAATCATTCCGAAAACACTATTCCCGAAGAAGGTATGGTAATGGTTCGTTATCACTCGTTTTATCCTTGGCATACTGGCGGTAGTTATACCAAAATTACCAATGCCAAAGACGACCAATACAAAGAATGGATCAAGGATTTTAATAAGTATGACTTATATACAAAATCACAAAAATTGTACAACTTAGATGAAATGAAAGCTTATTATTTACCAATTGCAGAGAAATACCTTGGTAAAGGCCCTATCTACTGGTAATAATAACACCAAAGCCTGACCCTAAGGTCAGGCTTTGACATATAATGAATATTTTTAATAGCAATGCTCTAATCAATAAGTAATTACACAAACGATTGATAATTCCTTATTTGAGCTAATAGCTAAGATTCACTTTCTGTGAATTTAGCCAATAGTTTAGCTTGTAGATCAATAATTTTACGTTGCATATCCAAAACTTCTTCAGTTTTTAATACAACATAGCCCGCTTGTGTTTCTTGTACGTCTGAAATATTCTGAAATTCAGACTCTCCCATTAAATAAGCCACTGTCACATTGAGTGTTCTTGCCATACGAATCAACTGCGAGTATTTCGCATCGTTGCGGTTAAGGATGGCATGAAGCGTAGCCTCAGTGATATTCGATTGAATAGCTAATTGAAGAAGAGTCATACCCCTTTCAGCGATTAGTACCCTGATTCTATCTTCAACTCGTTTCATAGTAATTTGTGTGTTTTCATTAAAAATTTCAAGATAAGTATCAAAAATAAGTTACATAAATAGTACTAAAATAGTCTTGCCCTGCAACAAGAAACATTTTTAATATAACATAAAGAAAAAGACTTGGCGGTACTTTTTGTAGTTTGACTAACACAAATATAAAAAAAAAATATATCAAGCTACTCTAAGACGCTAAAAAAACAAGTTTAAGTAATCCAATTCTAATTAATTCCAGACTCCTTTCTATTAAAGCCCTTTCCTCTTTGACATTATCTTGCCCAAAATAACACTTTTGTACTATTCTTCTTTATAACGCCACACACTGCACGAATGGTATACAAATTCTATGTGTAAATGAAGAACGCCTTTTGGCTCGGCTAAAAATCTTTTTACGCCAAACCTTTCCTCACAAAAACATGAATTATCCCGAATTATGGGATAATTTAAAATAGAGCCCTCTTGTGTGTATTTATTGTAGACCATTGTGCTATTAATCAACAAGGCGGTCGAAATTAGTTTTTCGACCGCCTCGTTGACCTAAAAATTCGAGATGACTCATGTTTATTTGCTAAGATATGCCATCTAAATCACTGTCATCACTGGTATGTCTGAGTGATTTACTACATCTTCGGCAATACTTCCCTTCAACCAATGAGCCAAACCTGTACGCCCATGAGTGTACATCAATATCAAGTCGGCTTCTATTTCGTGTGCACTATCCAATATTCCTTCTTCTACACTGGTAGCGTTCCAGATTTCAAAATGATAATCTTTTAGCTTGAGCTGGTGAGCTATTGTTTTCATTTCGGCTTTTAGCTCAACATAATTTACCTGTTTCATAGCTGTGTCTATATATACAAAATGATATTGTATATCGGTAAGGTTGAGCCATTTAAGGGCCTTCTTCATAAAATCGGTATTACCCAAGTCGGTAGCTACCAATACTCGTCTGATAGTATAGTTCTCTATATCTCCTTTGATAACTAATACCGGACAGTGTGCATGACGCACCACGGCTTCAGAATGTGACCCACCAAAAACCTCTTTGATACCCGTTGCTCCTGTCGACCCCATCACAATCAAATCAGCTTTGTGTTTGAGCAAAGTAGTTTCGATATTCTCAACACTTTCCTCGACAACACCCTTTATCTTTATTCCTTCATATTTAGGCTGGTCTATTACCTGCTGTAGCTGTTGTTCTGCTTCCTGCAATACTTCTTTCCATGCTGTATCAAATGGCACTGCTACCCCCATTGAATAATAAGTACCCAAACTTGCCGATGGAAACACCTTAACTTGCAAAAGGATTATTTCGGCACCGTTGTGTCGAGCCAAATCGGCAGCAACATCAAGGGCTTTAAGTGATATTTTACTAAGGTCGGTTGGCACGAGTATCTTTTTCATAGTATTGATTTGTTTTGTTTTCCGAATCATTTTTAACTTCCTAAATTTCGTTCAAAAAACTGACAATCAGAATGATAAGCATTTCGCTAAAATATGATTTTTATCAAAAAAGGCAGGCCTTTGGTAGGCCTGCCTTCATTTTATATCAACAAGAAAAATTATGCTGTTTTCTTATTATCGTGGAAGAAAATCACAAATAATACCAATACTACAGCCGCAATACCTGCAGGAACCATCCATACCGAAGTCCAATTATGAATAGTAGCCTGAGTGGCAGCATCGATAGTTGTGTATTTGTCAAGTACAATACCCGAAATTTTCGAGCCAATCCCCATACCAATCCCGTAAGTTGCCAAAGTAATAAGCCCCTGAGCTGAGTTTTTGATTTTATCGCCTGCCTTATTGTCGGTATAGATTTGCCCTGTAACAAAGAAGAAATCATAACAAACACCGTGCAATACAATGGCAATGTACAATATCCATTCCGATGAAATACCATCGCCATAGCCAAAACAAATAAATCGGATAATCCATGCTACCAAGCCTACAATAAGCATTTTTTTGATACCAAATTTACTTAAAGCAAATGGTATTAATAACATAAAAAATACCTCTGAAACTTGTCCAAGCGACATTTTGTTCTCTACATTCGTCATATTCGACTCGGTTAAAGACAAATTGGCATGAGCATAATAAAACGACAAAGGAATACACACCAAAACAGAAGAAATAAAGAAAATTAAAAAAGACCTGTCTTTGAATAATACAAAAGCATCTGTCCCCAAAATTTCGCCAATAGAAGCTTTGCCTGTAGCTTTGGGAGGTGTATTTGGTAAAAAGAAAGCAAAAACACCCAAGATAATAGACGTTACCATCGAAATTTGGAAGATTGTCACTTTGTCGCCTAGGGTATAAAAACCAATAATATTGGTAACAATGATCCAAGCGATTGTTCCTAATACACGAATCGAAGGAAATTCTTTTTCAGGATTTCGCATCTGATTCATGGCAATCGAACTCGACAAGGCCAAATTAGGAGCAAAAGTCATGGTATAAGCTAATATATACCAAAAGAACGTATCAGGGTTATCGGTTTGAATCAAGAAATATAAGATAACAGCTCCAAGCAAATTCAAAACCCCCATTACCTTTTGAGCAGCAAAAAATCGGTCGGCAATCATACCCACAAAGAATGGTGCTATAATAGACGCAATTGAAAATGTAGCATAAGCATTACCGATTTGGTCGCCACTAGCGTGTAAGCCTGTAAAGAGGTATTTCCCCATTTGACCATACCATGCACCCCATGTAAAAAACATCAGGAACATCATTGCCATTAACTGAACTTTTGTAATTGTACGCATTAGGTTATTTTTTATAGTTTTTAGTTAGAAAATAATTAATGAATATTTTGAATCAGAGCCTAAAACCCCAATTATCTCTTATTAAATAATATTGACTAACCAAATATACATATCTCAAACCATTTTTTTGTACGGCTTGCAAAAGCGAATCTCATGCAATAATATTATACCTTCAAACGGCTATCAATAAAATCCTATCAAAAATAGTATCCAAAAACACATCACTCATCAACAAGCCACTAATAATCAAACTATTACACAAAAAACAACACCCTAACACTTATATACAACATTAGAAATATACAATCTTTTAATACGCTATACCAAAACATAACTTTTCAGCATTCAATGTAACAAAATGATACAATAATCTATTTTTCTAATAAAAAGGGAAAATAACAACCTTCTCCTTTTTTATATTCATGTCTTGTCCTAAAATAGCGATACCAAAAGTATTGTTATGGAAGAATATTCTAATTATCTAAAGCATAGTATATCCTTTGTATGTGGTTGAATAGATTCTAGGAATTAAGCAGTTAGGGCTATTCTTCTTATTGCAAAAAGATATAAGAAGGCTATAAATCAAACTTAGTATATAACAAAAGAGGTATCGTTAATCTTTAGTTTTACCTTAAAAAAACATAATCGGATTTATTAAACGGTAACATATTTGTGATTAGATAAGTAAAACTACTCCTCAAAAAATTGTTACTTTATACTTTAATTATTCACCTAAGTATCACTTTTAATTTACATCCATGCAAAAAATTTACACTTCCATTGTCATTTTACTACTTATTCTCCCTCAATTATTTGCTAACAGTTATACTACCCAACTTGATTCTTTAATAAAAAACAAGCCTGATTCAGTAATCCGTGTGCAAAAAGATTCTGTTCTTGCACCACCCATAGGTTTTCAATACCGAGAAGTAGCAAACAAAGAAACTGGGAAAGGCTTTAACACTTTAGCCGCAATCTCGGCACCAAGTTTATCAAGTCCTATCAATAATGCTGTGGTTTATGGTACTACGGTAAGTCTTTATTGGAACAAAAATAACAATGCAAATGCTTGTAATTATTTTGTTAAAGTAGTGGATTTAACAACTTTAACAATCCTTTACGACTATGCTCCCGTGGGCGATTTATCCTCTTTTGAGACTCGTAGCCTTGTAGTAGGGCATACTTATTCATGGTTGGTACGTGCCGTAAGCCAAACCAACTCCAGTGAAACCACGGAAACCCCTTTTAGTAATTTTGCGGTTAGTAATACCAATCCACCAACACTTTCACTAACTAGTATTAATGGAACTACCTTCTGTGGAAACAACCGTCAACTTACCATCAATTATAGCCGTACAGGAAACTTTAATTCAGGAAGTATTAATTACAATAACAATTATTATTACGGTAATATCTTCGTAGAGTTATCCAATAAAAATGGAGACTTCATCAATCCTACTTTTGTTGGAGGGGTTACCCAAAGTGCTAATACTGGCTCGTTTTCGGTAACATTGCCCAATAATTTACCTTATGGACAGAATTACAAAATTAGATTATTTTCTTATAACTCCATTGTTACCAGCAATATAAGTTCAGCAATAACTATTGGTACAATTGATAGCCCAACTATTTTGAATAAATACAATGAATCGGTCAGTAATACTTATTTTACTATGTGTTCTGGTAATACCGCAACAGTAAAAACGAATATTACAGATTCTACAAATGTGACCTTTCAATGGAGAAAAGATGGCGTAAATATTAGCTCAGGGGGAAATTATGCTAAATATACAATTTCTACAGGCGGGAATTATAGTATAGCTATAACACAAGGGGGATGCCCTACGGTTATTTCTTCTGGTGTTCAAGTTAGTACCACAACAGGAGAGAATAGTTATTCCTTACAAAGGAATGGTAGTGCTATTCAATGTATAGGCGGCCAAGCAAGTTTGACTTTGCCAGATTGGACAGATAATCAAACCTATCAATGGTTTAGAAATGGTTTATTAATCAGTGGCGAAAACCAAAGAACTTATGTTGCAACACAATCAGGTACTTATTCTGTAAAATCTTCGAGTACAAATACTTGTAGTACCCAAGGAGAAAGTGATCTTTTAACTTTTGGTTCTGCAATAAGTTTCACTACTTCATTTGATGAAAGCACGATTTGTAGTACAGGGGGACAAACAAACGCTTATGTAAATAATGTTACTTATAGTCCAAATCTGGCAACAACTTATCAATGGAAAAGAAATAATGTAAATATTAGTGGAGCAACCTTTAACAACTTGACCATAACTCAAGCTGGCGTTTATAATGTAGAAGTAACACAGGCAAGTTGCAAAACGATCTCACAGGGTTTTGAAATAAAAACTTCTACTACTTTAGATTCTGTTAAGATTACTCAATCTTATTCGAGTTATTGTAATCCAAGTTCTATTTATCTGTCCCCCAATACTGGACTCCAAAATATTACCTATAATTGGAAAAAATCTGGAAGTACAGTGAGTACAAGTTTTGGCTATGAGGTAACCCAAGATGGTAGTTATACGCTAACGCTTACCCAAGGAAGCTGTAGTACGACTTCTAAGCCCTTAACCGTTTCATTAAATAGTAATAGAGAAATCTCTCTTTATCTTGCGGGAAATTATGATTACAAGAAAGATACAGTTTATATTTGTTCTGATTCGCCTCAAGCTATTTACCCCAGAAATTACCAATCAGGAACTTATCAATGGTATAAAGATAATATAGCGATTAGTGGGGCAACATCAAATTATTTTTATGCTTCTCAAAAAGGTTCATATACGTTTCAAGTAACATCTGGCTCATGCGTAATTATGTCAAAACCTATTTTTGTGGAAACGACTTTGCCTAAATTTAGTTTAAACTCAACGCCTCAAAACAACCTTTGTGCAAACAATATAGTTAAACTAGATTATTATAATCAAGGGCTTTACCCGTATTTGTGTAGTGTGTGGAAGAAAGATGGCATCACATTCAATACTTGTGCAAGCCAAGTAAGTATTTTAGAGTCAGGCATTTACACATCTACTGTCCAACAAGGCAGTTGTGTTGTAGAATCTGAACCTTTAAAAATAACCATTGGTGAACCCATCACTGCAACAGTAAGCGGGAATAGTACAATTTCAGCGGGTAGCTCAGCAAATGTATATGTCAACTTTACAGGAGCAAGTCCTTGGATATTTACCTTATCTGACGGAACGGTAGTTACCACTTCTAAAAACCCTCATGTGGTTACAGTAAGCCCAACTGCTACAAAAACGTATACGATCTCGTCCGTGATTGGGTCATGTGGTACAGGTACTACATCGGGTAGTGCAACTGTCACTATTGGTACTTGTAATACGCCAACCATTATTACTAATCAGCCACTAACACAGACAAAATGTATGGGGTCGACTGTAACATTCTCGGTTGTGGCTACGGGTGGTGGTACTCTAACATATCAATGGAAAAAAGATGGACAAAATATCAATGGAGCAAATACTTCAACTTTAACCATTAGGAGTTTAAAATTCTCAGATTCAGGAAATTACAGCGTATCCGTAATAGGAACTTGTGGAATGGTTTTATCAAATTCTGCTGTACTTAAAGTAACCAATGATGTGCCTTTTTATATTGTTCAACCCTCCATTGTGACAACTACTGGCTCAAATGTTTTTTTACAAACTAATACTTATAATCTGCCTATTTCATCATTTTCATGGCAAGGGCCTAACGGTTATTCTTCTTCTGTAGAAAACCCTATTATCTCTAATATTGGATTGAGTAATTCAGGAACTTATACCGCCTTTGCAAGCAACACACAAGGTTGTGTTGGTCAGGCGGTTGCCTCTATAACAGTAGTTGCCCCAAGCATAACCATCAATAGTTTATCTGCAACAAGTTTTTGTTCTGGGCAAACTGGCTCAATTAGCTTTACCACACCGTCGGGAGTTGCAACAACTTACGCTGTACAGCTATCGAATAGTGATGGTTTTTTTAATACAAATCCAACCGTTTTGGGAAGAGGTAGTAGTAGTCCTATCAATTTTACATTACCTTCTTATTCTTCAGGAACAACCTATAATTATAAATTAAGAATTGTTGATACTCAGAATCCTACACAAGTGAGTGCTCCGAGTGCGGTGATATATTTTAATAATTTAACCGCATTAATACAAGATGCAGTAGGAAGCTCTTTCCTCTCTATTTGTTCGGGAAGTTCTATAAAACTCTATGCCAAACTAAATGTACCTACTACTAATAATGTAATTTATGAATGGCAGAAAGACGGAAACACAATTGCTGGAGCTACCGCTGCAACTTATATTACCAATCAATTGGGTGCTTATACCGTAAAGGCGACTGTAACGGGCTGTGGCAATGCAACATCAACAAGTACCAATGTATATTTAACTAAGGATTCAGGAGGCTTTGCTAATTCTATTAGTGCTTTTCAATGTGCAGGAAGTTCTATTGAATTAAAGGCAAGATATAATTCTGAAAGCACTACTTATGTATGGAAAAAAGATGGTGTTACTTTATCCAATAATACAAACTCTCTAACAGTGTCTCAGTCAGGTACATATTCATTAACAAGCTCAGATACTAATTGTAATTATAATTATATTGAGTCTCGCCAATATACATTCAGTAATATAATTCCTACTTTGCTAAACAACAGCGATTCTGCATTTGCTTGCACTAATTATAGCGTCTATTTGAGTACATATTTTCCAAACAATGACCTTTATAGTTATCAATGGCAAAAAAATGGAGAACCGATTCTTAATGCTACTAATGATTATTATAGTCCTTCAAGTTCTGGTATATATTCATTAAAAGTAACGCAAGGTAATTGTACTGCTATGTCAAAGCCTGTGGTTGTAACTACTGGTGTTACACCTTCAAGTCTTATCAAAATTTACGGTAGCCCAAATATTTGTACAGGTAGTACAGCATCATATTTATATGTTTCTGGTTTGGCTTGTGGAAATTATCAATGGCAGAAAGACCAAGTTGATATTCCTTCTCAAACAAATTATCGATACATCCCTTCTCAGTCAGGGAGCTATCGGGTAAAAATAACAAATGGTACAAGCATTACTTATTCAAATTCCATTGATATTGTAGCTAGTAATACTCCAACTTATACCATTTCTACTGATGCAGATACCATTACTTGTACACCTAATTACTATTATTATTTAAACACTTATAATTTACTGGGTGCCACTTTTCAATGGTATAAAAATAATAGCCCTATTAGCGGGGCTGTTTCAAGCGGTTATAACACCTATGCTGATGGAGTTTATAAGCTAAAAGTGACAGTTGGAACTTGTGTAGGGTATTCGCAAGATGTAAATGTGATAACTCGAAACTATCTAACAAAACCAATTCTCGAATCAAAGCAAGGTACAATAGTTTGTAATCACACATATACAACCTTAAGTCCAAAATCATCTTTGTCGAATATTGATTTTTATCAATGGAAAAAAGATGGAGTAAACATTCCCAATACCAATAATGTTTCTCTTTACTCTTTCCCTATTACAGAATCTGGTACTTACACACTCCAAATTACCCAAGAGGCTTGCTCTGTAGAATCTGACCCTATAAAAATCAATGTAGGCGACAAACAGCAAAGTATTAAAACTGCTAATTGGGACAATCCTGCTACATGGTCTTGTGGAACAGTTCCAACGATTACTGAAAACATTCTTATAAATAAAAGTCACGTAGTTAGTTTACCCAATAATACTACAGGATTTGTAAAGAATCTGGAACTACAAGGCTCTATTATTCAGGGTTCAAATGCGAGGTTGAAATTCTTAACAAATTAAAAATATGAAGCGTAAAATCTCTTTTAATTTGAAAATATGTGTCTTGTCTTGAAATAGCGATACAAAAAATATTGTTGTTGAAGAGCATTTTAATTACGTAAAGCTTTCTATTGGCTACCTCTTTTTGTAGAGTTCTTCGTCAAAAATGCTAGACCAGTTATCGTCAGTAGCGTTTCTTTTATTAGGGGCAATATTGGCGATAATTTGTTTTGGGTGGTACTGCCACTATACATAAAGTACCGAATAAGCTATCTACAGGCAATAAATACCACGGTATACCATAGTACGATTACCTGTCTTTAGCTTATAAAAAATCTCAGCGTCTATTATATCTTTGCTGAGTAGGTAGTACATAAAAAGGTTGCTTTAATATGGTTCGCAAAACACATATCAGCAACCTTTTTTAGTTTTGAGCAATCCTAGCAACAAGTCAAGATGACTTCATATCTAAGTTGTTAACTTTCGATATGCTTCTTTAAATTTCTCAAATTCATCATGTAATATCTTCATCTCAGACTCAAAATAATCAAAATTGCAGGTCTTGGCTTTTACTTCTATGTGCATTGTAATTTCGTGCAATCGTGCTGCTCCAAGTGTTCCTGAATTTCCTTTTAGGGTATGTAACTCACCTTGTACTTTTTTACAATTATTTTCATAATAACCTTCTATAGCATTTTTGATTTGTTCTTCGGCTTCCTCTTCAAACCCTTCCAAGATAGAAGCAACAAAACCCATATCTCCCCCAACGCTATCTGAAAGTTGTTTAATAATCTCGGTGTCTATCACTGGGAAAATATCAGAAATAACAAAATCCGAAATCAATGACACCGTTGGACATTCTTGTGTTTGAATAGGCTCTATTAGAGGCTCTTCCACCTGCTTTATGGGTTCAGGTTCTGGAACTTTCACCGCTTCAACCTTGGTTTTTAGGCTTTTGGCTTTATTGAGCGTTATCCATTCTTGTACTTTTCTTACCAATATTTCGGCTCGAATAGGTTTGGCTACATAATCATTCATGCCTGCAGCCAAGAAACGGTCACGGTCTTCTTTCATGGCATAGGCTGTCATGGCTATAATGGGAGGTAAAGACATAGGCAGACTTCGCAAGTAAGCCGTTGTTTCTAAACCATCCATTTCGGGCATCTGAATATCCATAAATATCATATCGTAAGGTCTATCCATAGCCGAGGCTTCTACTAGCTGTATAGCCTTTTTACCGCTATCGGCTGTAATAACCTCACAACCCGATTTACGCAAGATTTCGCTAGCTACTTTGCGGTTAGTGGCGTTGTCGTCTACCAGCAACAAATGCGGATGATAGTCGACAAAATGATTGAGTACCTGAAACTGCTCTTCTGCTTTTTTGAAAGAAACAGGACTAATATCGGTTTGCTTGATTTCGATAATAAACCAGAAAGTACTACCATGCCCCCACTCTGATGCCACGCCAATATCGCCTTTCATCAAACGGCAAAGCTCTTTGGAAATAGCCAGCCCAAGCCCTGTACCCCCAAATGACTTTTTGGTAGAGTTATCTACTTGTTGAAATGCATTGAATAGCATTTTGAGGTTCTCTTCGGTAATACCTATTCCTGAGTCTTTTACTTCTACCTTGATACGATTGAATTTCCCTCTTTTTTTCACCAAACTTACATTGATATCCACGATACCATTTTCGGTAAATTTCAGGGCATTGGAAGTTAAGTTTGATAAAATTTGTAGCAGTCGGGTTTCATCGGCAATAACAAACTCGGGAATATCCGAGCCAAAATTACAGTGAATACGGTTTCCTTTGTTGGTAGCGATTTGCGAAAACAAAGCCAATAATCGGTCGAATACATCCTTAAACACAATTGGGGCTTCGTGCAGCACCATTTTCCCTGCTTCAATTTTGGCAAGGTCCAAAATATCGTTGAGGATATGTAAAAGGGTTTCCGACGATTTTTTGATAGTCAGCACATAGTCTTTCTGTTCTGTATCCAATTGGGTATCGTTCAGGAGGTCAATCATCCCAATAACTCCATTCATTGGCGTTCTAATTTCGTGGCTCATATTGGCCAAGAAACGTTCTTTTACCTTCAACGAGCGTTCGGCTTCGTCTTTGGCTTTTACAATATCTTCTTGGTATTTTTTGAGGTCGGTAATATCACGTCCAATACCCGAAACCTCCTCGATTACGCCATTGGTCAGCAAAATAGGGTTTAGGTAAATCTCTACCCATTTTTCGTCGCCTTCCATTGTTTCGAGTTGTATTTCAAAATGCTGTTTTTCGCCTCTAAAAGCATCTTTGTATTTCTCTTCCAAGATTTTGCGGTCATCTCGTTTTACCATTTGAAAACCAAGCTTCTCGGTACTAAAAGTCAACTGTGGACGCACCTTGATACGGTTTTCCAATAACCTCGAATATTCTTGATTGAAAGACGTTAACAACATTTTGCGGTTTACCGACCACATCAAGTGCGAGCTACCTTCAAAAATAGCATTCAAACGAGCGGTTTCACGAGCCAAAGCATCTTCGGCTTGCTTACGGGCAATTGCCAAAGCCACTTGTCCCGAAATAAAGTCAAGTAATTCAAGGTCACGTTGCTCGTACTTATTTTGGCGTTCATACGACTTCACCCCAATAATACCTGTAGTGCGGTCGCCAATTTTGAGAGGAACACAAAGCATCACTTTAGGCACAACCCCGTACAAGTAAATTTGCTTACTTCGGCCTAGCTCTTCAATCTGCTCATCGTAAAGCATCAGCGGGCGATTGGCTGCAATAGCGTACTCGGTAAGGCCATTTCCTAGTTTGCGTTTGGTAAAATGCACCCTACTATCAAAATACTCATCTACATAATAAGGAAAATACAAGTAGCTTTGTTGTGGGTCGTACTGGGCAATAAAAAAGTTTTTTACATCGATTACCTCGCCCAATTCCTTATGAATATTAGAATATAAATCGTCGAGGTCGGTTGAGTTGATAGCGGCTTGTGCAATACTTGCATAAAGCTTTGAGGCTCTTTCTGCACGTACTTTGGCCGTTGAATTGTGGAAAATACAACGAAAAGCCGTAGCTTTTTCGCCTTCAAAACGGCAGTTTACCGAACCCGAAAGGTATAAGCGGCGGCCGTCTTTTCGTCTAAAAACCGTTTCAAAATCGGCGATTTTTTCGCCATTTTTGATTCTTTCAAACTTTTTAAGTGTTTCTTCTGCAAAATCAGGGTGCAAAACATCTCGCAGATTCAAACTAGCCAGCTCGTCAGACTCGTAGCCCATTTTTTCTTGCCAAGACTTATTGACATACAAAAAGCGACCCGAAATACTAATAATTTGAATTAAATCGGAAGTATTATTAACCAAATCTTGGAGCTGCGAATTGGAGCGAGACAAAGCCTCGGCTACTTTCTTGCGTTCGGTAATATCTTCGCCAATAATGGTTAAATATTTGGCATCATCAAAATCATTGAAAATTACAGAATTCAATTCTACGTGCCTAAGTTGCCCATTTTTGGCTACCATAGTACGCTCTTTTTGGTCGAAAATACCCCCATTTTCCATGGCGGTACTAAAGGCTACTATACGGGCATCCTTTTCTTGCTCAGGAACAAGAAACTCAAAAAAATTTTCGCCAACGAGCTCTTCCGAAGTCCATCCCAACAATTTAATGGCATACGAATTACAGAAGATAATAGTACCATCTTCCTCTAAAATCATCCCAAAAAGATTGAGACTTTCTACGGTTTTCCTTAAATCTTGAATTGTATTGGCAGTGGTTGTAGCTTTTTCGTTACTTTCCAGTACATTCAATTCTTTCTTTAAGTGACGTATTTCTAAAATTAGTTCTTCTTTCGTTTTATGAGACCAACGCATAATTATTCAGAATAGAGATTAAGGATTGTGATTGGATTTAATATGGTTTTGAGCAACACCGCTCGACAAGAGGTGCTTGCTCGTTAGGTTTAAACGAGATTCATACTCAACTTGTCACGTATTTGCTTTGAGGAGACATCTATTTATCAATTCTCAAAGGGATTATACCTTAAAACTACAAAATTCGGCGTAATTTTATGGAATAAATTTAAAGATGCGTCGTCTGGTATCTAAGCTTTGTACAAAAGCATGGCCAATGACATAAAGATTCAATGATAATTTGGAGAAGGTAAGAGCAAAAAAAAACTTAGGTCAGCATTTCTTGCGTGACTTATCGGCAGCACAGCGAATTGTAGAGCTGATGTCTTGTCATGGTGGTTACAACCAAGTCCTAGAGATTGGCCCTGGTATGGGCGTTTTAACTCAATATTTGTTGCAACATACCGAATACGAAACATCGGTGGTAGAACTCGACCGTGAGTCGGTCGAATACCTCAAAGTACATTACCCAAGCCTCACTCCTCGTATTCATTCGGCAGACTTTCTGCATATCAACCTCCGTGAACTAATGGGCGGGCAGATATTTGGCATTGTGGGTAACTTTCCGTATAATATTTCATCTCAAATATTTTTTAAAGTACTCGAAAACAAAGAGTTAATCCCTGAAATAGTGGGAATGCTCCAAAAAGAAGTAGCCGTGCGTATTGCCTCAAAACCAGGCAATAAAGATTATGGTATTTTGAGTGTTTTGCTACAGGCATTTTATGATATTGAATATAGTTTCTCGCTTGGGCCTGGGGCTTTTGACCCACCTCCAAAAGTAAATTCGGGTGTAATTCGCTTAAAAAGAAATAATGTTACCGATTTGGGTTGCGACGAAAAGAAGTTTTTTGCAGTGGTAAAAATGGGCTTTAATCAACGTCGCAAAACCTTGAGAAATGCCCTCAGGGCTATGCAAATTGCCGAACATCCATTGCTCAGTAAAAGAGCCGAACAATTGGGCGTTGCCGAGTTTGTTGAATTAACTAATATGATTGGTACAAAGGTTATTGAAATAAAAGACGAACCCGCTACTTCTGAAGACGAAGAATAACATGAAATTTCAAGCCCTTTCCAATACCTTACTTAGACAAATAGCCCTGCTTTCCTGTATTTTTGTGTTGGGGGGGCTTTTGGTTTTCCATCTCAATAGCTTTATTCCTGCCTTATTGGGAGCTTATACCCTCAATATTTTGCTAGGCAACTGGGTTATTACAATGGAAAAACGTTGGCAACTTTCGAGAAATGTGGCTATTGCTATTGTTATGGTAGGGTCGTTTCTTACCTTGCTATTGCCCTTGTATTTTGTGGCACAGGTTTTATTTGATGGCCATACGCTGGCTCTCGACCAATATGGAGCTTTTTTCAAAACGGTAAAAGGTTTTATTGAGCAATTGGAACTAAAATATAACCTCAATATCTTGGATGAAAAATCGTTAGACAAGGTTGCTAGCTGGCTCACCCAAGGGGCTACCCAAGTACTCAATGGTACTTTAAATAGCATTACGGGTATATTTTTAAGTTACCTGATGTTGTATTTTATGCTCAAAGAACGAGAGCTATTAGAAAAAACATTACTGAATATTACCCCTCTAAACCTTGACAATGCCAAGGCTCTTTTGGCAGAATTAAACAAGCTGGTATTTTCTAATGCCATCGGAATTCCAGTAATTGGGATTATTCAAGGGGCAACAGGGCTGTTGATATACCTGATTTTGGGAGTACCTAATGCTTGGTTATGGTTTTTTGTTACATGTATTGTTTCGATGATTCCTATTTTGGGGTCGGCGTTGGCTTATATACCCGTTTCGATTTTGTTATTTGCCAACAATGAGCCTATCAAAGGCACTATTATGCTCCTTTATGGGTTCTTTGTGATTGGGTCGGTCGATAATATTTTCAGGATTTGGCTACAAAATAAACTAGGCGATACCCACCCACTTATTACGTTGTTTGGGGTTATTATTGGCGTACAACTTTGGGGATTTATGGGCTTGATTTTTGGCCCTATTTTGATTTCAATGTTTTTGCTATTAACAAAATTCTATCATCAAGAGTTTATAGTAGACCCAGACAGTGACGAACAGTAAAACAACTGTAATAATTAATTTATCTATATGATTATCAAACCATTAGTTACCTTATTCCCTCAATTTATTGATACACAACATTAAGGAAACATTATATTCTCTGAAAGTTATTTGAAAAATAAGACTTTCTATTCAAATTTGGTATTTCTCGATATATGCTTTTGTCCAAAGCCTCATTTATCTCTATTAATCAGCAATGGAATTAACGAATCAACATCTGCCTTTTGAGCTAACGAAAGAGTATTTAGAAAAGATACAGGCAGCAATTTCTCAACAAGATGATACTTTTATCAAACTTGAGATGGAAGAACTATTCCCGGCTGATATCACTTCTATTTTATATGAATTAGATGGCGATGAATCTCGCTATTTGGTAACACTTTTAGACACCAAATTGGCCGCCGAAATCATCGTAAACCTTGACCCCAACGACCGTAAAAAATTTCTCAAAAACTTTTCTTCACAAGAAATTGCGGAATATGTCAACCTCCTCGACTCGGACGATGCTGTGGATATGCTCAACGAGCAGCCCGTTAATATCCGTGAAGAAGTAATAGCTTTTTTAAAAGACCGCGAACAGGCTCGCTTTATTATCGACCTTATGCACTACGATGAAGATTGTGCAGGGGGCTTGATGCAAAAAGAGTTGGTAAAAATCAATGTAAAGCAAAGTGTTACTGAATGTGTAGAAGAAATTAGACGACAAGCCGAAGATGTTGAAAATGTGTATTCGGTATATGTGGTCGACGATGACAATACCTTATTGGGAAGGGCTTCTTTGAAGAAAATTATCTTGGCCAAAAGGGGGTCTAAAATTGCCGATATTTATACGGAAGATATTGTTTCGGTAAAAACTACCGCCAAAGGCGAAGAAGTAGCCGATATTATGCAGAAATATGACCTCGACGCTGTACCTGTGGTAAATATCCAAGGCCGCCTTTTGGGTCGTATTACTATCGACGACGTGGTGGATTTTATTACCGAACAAGCCCAAGAAGATGTCCAAGCTATGGCTGGTATTTCGGAAGATGTAGAAGAAGATGACTCTGTATGGATGTTGGTACGTTCACGCCTTCCTTGGCTTTTGGCGGGTATGACAGGTAGCTTTATGGCGGCCAAAATTATCGGTATTTTCGACGGTGAAGTATCTAATACTCCTGCATTGGCAGCATTTATTCCACTGATAGGCTCTACAGGGGGCAATGTCGGAATTCAATCTTCGGCTTTGATTGTTCAGAGTTTGGCCGACAAATCGGGGATTAATACCTCTTTGGGCGACCGCCTGCGGAAAATGCTAGTAGTGGCCTTAATGAACGGCTTGATTGCCGCTACATTTGCCTTTTTAGGAACATTGGTACTAGAACACGAAAACAATATTTCTTTAGTGATGTCCCTCTCGATTTTCTCGATTGTGATGCTGGCCTCGCTCATGGGAACTATTACGCCTTTGGTACTCAACCGCTTCAATATTAACCCTGCGGTAGCTTCTGGGCCATTTATTACCACTACCAACGACTTGCTGGGTTATGGTGTTTATTTTATGATTGTTTATTTTTTACTATAAAAGCTTTTTTATCCATTTTTTGATTTTTACTATAGTATGGTAGCAGTAATACAACGTGTTTCGGAAGCCTCTGTGAGTATCGACCAACAGCTAAAAGGTGCTATCAAACAAGGCTTTTTAGTTTTGTTGGGTATTACCCACAACGATACCCAAGAAGATTTGGAGTGGCTTTCTAAAAAGATTGTGGGAATGCGTGTTTTTTCGGACGATGAAGGAAAAATGAACCTCGATATTACCGCTATTCAAGGCGATATTTTACTGGTTAGCCAGTTTACACTACATGCTTCTACCAAAAAGGGCAATAGGCCAAGTTTTATTGAAGCCGCCCGCCCCGATGTGGCTATTCCTTTGTACGAGGCAATGATTGTACAATTACAAAAAGATTTGGGAAAGCCTATCCAAACAGGTACATTCGGAGCCGACATGCAGGTATCTCTCATCAACGATGGCCCCGTAACCATTATTATCGACAGCAAAAACCGAATATAAGTCCCAAAAGCCAATCTATCATCGTCAAAACTGTAGTAGGTTACACTATCTTCAACCCGATTTTCGCAAAGAAGAATTAGGCAATATTCATAATAGAATTTTGTAAAAAGGTAGTGTAATACTATTGGGGTATAAGCCCGTTCGTCCAATCTTTCAGAACCTCTCCTCTTGCTTTTGGCATAAAAACAATATCTATAAAAATACCAAAACCCAGTACAAAACACAAAAACCTAACTATCACCAAGTTAACATCCAAAAAACTTAAACAAAACTTTAATAATCCGACTTATTCCTCTTTTGATACCATGAAAAAAATACCTTATTATATCGTCGATGTTTTTGCAACCCAACAATACGAAGGAAATCAGTTGGCTGTGTTTATGGATTTAGAAAATCAAATTTCGGATAGCTTGATGCAACAAATGGCCACCGAAATCAACTTTGCCGAAACTACTTTTATCAAAAAAGATAAAGGTAATAATCGGTTTGTTGTTCGGATTTTTACGCCTGAACATGAAGTACCATTTGCAGGACATCCCTCTATTGGTACAAGCTATATTATTGCTAAATTTCTATTACCTCATGTTCCTTCAACATTAACACTGGAATTGGCACATAGCGATATAGCAATAACTATTGCACAGCCCAACAATATTGATACGAGTATTCTTGCCATGCGTCAGGCTCAACCCGAATTCAGAGAAACATTTGCTCATGCAACCATAACACAAGAGCTAGGCATTCCTGCCGAATACCTCAACACGTCATTGCCTATTCAAGAGATTAGTACGGGATTGCCTTATATTATTATTCCTTTGGCTCATCTGAAAGCAATGGAAAGCCTCCGCTTTGACTATGCGACTATTCAACAATTTCTTTTTAAAAGAAACAAATACCGAACTAACAGTACCACGGGGCATTCTACGTCTTTGTTCTTTTTCACCACCGAAACATACCAACCCAATCATGACTTTAACACCAGAATGATTTTACTGGAAAACGGTCGGGTTTCGGAAGATGCTGCCACAGGCAGTGCCAATGGATGTTTTTTGGCTTATCTTCTCAAATACCAACAAAGTCCGCTCGATGCTATCGTAGAACAAGGTTTCCAAATGAACCGTAATTCTTATCTATATATCAATGGAACGGCTCAAGACAATCAGTACGAAATCAATGTGGGTGGAAAAACCCAACTTGTTGCTGAAGGTTCTTGGTATATTGCCTAAGCATCGATTATATTCAAGAAGAATATGTACTAAAAAAACCTTCTTATAACAAGGTTCTAGTATTTTTGCCCCATAAAAAATATCAACATGACAATCAAAGAAGCACAAGATACAGTAGACAATTGGATAAAAACTATTGGTGTTCGCTATTTCAACGAGCTTACCAATATGGCTATGCTTACTGAAGAGGTAGGCGAAGTAGCCAGAATTATTGCTCGCCGATATGGCGAACAGTCGGAAAAAGAATCAGATAAAAACAAAGACTTGGGCGATGAAATGGCCGATGTTTTGTTTGTATTAATATGCCTCGCCAACCAAACGGGTATAGATTTGACGGCAGCTCTCCAGAAAAATCTGGATAAAAAAACTCAAAGAGATGCTACTCGACACCTCGAAAATGAAAAATTGAAATAAACCTTTTTGACAAATATGCTATGAAAATTATTATCGTTGATGGCTTTACACTTCACAGCAATGATATTGACAAACACTATTTTGACTCACTCGGCAACGTAATATACTATGACCGAACACCTCAAGATTTGGTGCTTGAACGTTGTAAAGAGGCCGAAGTGGTGATTACCAATAAAGTGCCTTTTGATGCCAATACGCTCAGGGCTTTGCCTTCGCTCAAACTTATTGCAGTAGCCGCAACAGGCTATAATAGTATTGATACAAAAACGGCACAGCAACAGGGAATTGTAGTGTGTAATGTACCTGCCTATGGCACGGCCTCGGTAGCTCAACATATTTTTGCTCTTTTGCTCGAACTCAGCAACCATGTAGGCAAAAATAGTGTATCAGTAAAAAATGGAGCATGGGCTACTGCAATAGACTGGTGTTTTTCGCATGCCCCTATCATTGAACTAGCTCATAAAACATTGGGAATTGTTGGGATGGGTCGTATTGGCGAACAAACAGGTCGTATTGCAGAAGCATTTGGAATGAAAGTTATCTACTATTCGAGAAGTCCCAAAACGGTAACTTTTGAAGCCAAAAGTTTGGAAGCAGTATTTGCAGAAAGTGACTTTATTACCTTATGCTGCCCCGCCACACCCGACAATACTGGCTTTGTAAACAGTCAATTGCTCGCTACCATGAAAAAAAGTGCCTATCTTATCAATGCCTCTCGTGGACAGCTTATTATTGAGCAAGACCTTGCCGATGCCCTTAATACAGGTATTATTGCTGGAGCAGCCTTGGATGTGCTAACTCAAGAACCTCCTGGCATCAATAACCCCCTTGTAATGGCAAAAAATTGTATTATTACACCACACAATGCTTGGATAAGCTTTGAAGCTCGGCAACGTATTGTAGATATTCTCTATAGAAATATCTTGGCATTTCAAGAAAATAACCCTATCAATCAAGTATTTTAAACATATTTGCAGAGCTACCGAGACTAAGCTCGATAGCTCTGCAAATAATTAATGCTTGGGCATTTGTTTTTCTTCTACTTGCTTCAACATTTTATTTCCCAAAGCCTTATCTATTTCGGGTTTAGCAAACACCGATACTTGGCTTACAATAGGGTCAAGCTTTTGGATAGAAGGGTGGTTTACATCAAACTCCCGATCGCCCGAAATATCGGCATATTGCTCAGACGAAAGGCCACCATTGTTGGTACTATAGTCATCAAAACGAACATTGATATTTCTTGTTCCTAGTGTACCTCCTTCCCAACTAACAACCATTCCACCCAAATCCCAGCCTAAGCCCGTAATGGTAAAGGTTTTTCCGTTGGCTTTTATTACTTCCGATAACTTCATTCCCAGCCTAATACCACTTTTTGAAGCCCAAGGCGACCCCAACAAAGGTTTGTCGTCGCTGAGCTGTAACCTTGCTAAGGCATCTTGGATTTTTTTGTACTCTTTACCATCTTTCCAATAAATCTCTACTTCTTTTACTGTATTTGGATAAAGCTTGGTTACTTCAAACGAACCCTCACCAGTGGTAACGGTAGCTTTTTTCTCGATATTTTCGGTACCATACTTTTTCACTAAACCATCATAATCACCACAAGCAATTACATCATCGAGCCACAAAGTTTCACCTACGGGTATTGCTGTGGTATCAGTTTGAGCAACCGCCTGTGTAGTATCTTGTTGTTTTTCAGAACTTGTATTGGATTTACACGCTACAATTACAGAAAATGATAATGCGAGAATAGTTAGTTTTTTCATGATGCTTTTTGGACAGAATTAATACCTTAGCTCTTGACAAGCTAGTGGCGAAAGCCCAAAGCTAAGAAAAAGCCCATCAGTTTCAAAAAAATAATATAGCGATAATGATATTTATCATCATTATTCTAAGCTGATACATTCCTGTGTCTCTCAATATTTATGGGTTAAATCAGAGCCCAATATTTTTGACATAAAAATACCCTCGCCAATATTACTTGACGAGGGCATCAATATCAGTGCAGAGTTTTGAGCGTAATTAATACTCAATCAGCTCTTTAATTCTGAAATTTAACCTTATTTTGTAACGAGAGATTAACGAATAATGCTAAAACTATTTTACCACACCTTACTTTCACTCCCCTACAAAGGCAATTAAGCATGAATAGCTCTATTTTCGGTAGCAGCCAAGCAAGCCTCTTTCATTGCTTCGGTATAAGTTGGGTGAGCATGAGACATACGAGCTACGTCCTCTGCCGAAGCACGGTATTCCATTGCAACAACAGCTTCTGCAATCATATCGGCGGCTCTTGCACCGATAATGTGAACGCCCAAAATTTCGTCAGTAGCTTTATCAGCCAAAACCTTCACCAGCCCATCGGTATCCATAGAAGCAGTAGCACGACCCAATGCTTTGAATGGGAACGAACCAGCTTTATAAGCACGTCCAGATGCTTTTAATTCCTCTTCGGTTTGTCCTACCGAAGCCACTTCTGGCCAAGTATAAACAACGCCAGGAATCAAATTATAGTTGATATGAGGTTTTTGTCCAGCAATTGTTTCTGCAACAAATACTCCTTCTTCTTCAGCTTTGTGAGCCAACATAGCTCCACGAATAACATCGCCAATAGCATAAATACCTGCTACATTGGTTTGGAGGGTATGTTCATCTACTTCCAATTTACCTCTTTGGTCAGCAGCAAGCCCCGCAGCAGCAAGGTTTAGTCCGTCGGTATAAGGGCGACGACCAATACATACCAAAACATAATCGCCAGTAATTTGAACGTCTTCGTCTTTGGCATTTTTAGCTGTTACAGTAACGTCGTCGCCATTATTGACAACCCCCGTTACTTTGTGGCTAAAGTAGTAATCAGCTCCTAATTTTTTGATAGCTTTTTGAAGCTCTTTACCCATTGTTTTGTCCATAGTAGGAATCATAGAATCAGCAAATTCTACAAAGCTTACTTTTGAGCCTAAACGAGCATATACCGAACCCAATTCAGCACCAATTACACCTGCACCAATTACAATCAAATGTTTTGGTACTTCCTGTAAATTCAATGCCTCGGTAGAAGTAATGACACGTTTTTTGTCAACAGGAATAAATGGTAAAACAGTTGGTTTTGAACCAGTAGCAATAATAACATTTTTACCAGTGATTTGCTCAGAAGTACCGTCTAGCTTGGCTACATTCACTGTATTTTTATCAACAAATGAACCTAAACCATTATAAACCGTAATTTTATTTTTTTTCATCAAAAAGTTGATACCGTTGTTCATTTTCTCAACAACGCCCTTTTTGCGATTAATCATCTGACCAATATTCACTTTTGGCGTATCTATTTCAATACCATGTTCAGCAAATGAGTGCTTTGCATTGTAGAAATGCTCTGATGAATCCAACAATGCTTTTGAAGGAATACATCCAACGTTCAAACATGTACCGCCCAATACCGAGTATTTTTCGATGATAGCAGTTTTTAAGCCCAATTGAGCTGAACGAATGGCGGCCACATAACCACCAGGACCAGAGCCGATAACTATTACGTCGTATTGCATAATATTTTAATTTCTAGTTGTGAGCCAAATAGCTCTTTATCAATAGTTGGTAAATTTGTAATAGAAGTAATCAGAAAAAAGTTCACTATTCTGATTAATAACAATTGGCTTAATGGGTAAAAAACAATTAGTTATTGATGAATAGCTGTTTGTAATATACCTCCAGCCCGATTGCTGGCTTAGCATTGTTATTCAAAGTATTTTAATCAAAAAAGCAAAGACACGCATTACGTGTCTTTGCCAAAAGAATATCTATAAAAACTAAACGTCTAATAATAAACGAGTAGGGTCTTCTAATAGTTGTTTTAAACGTACTAAGAAACTTACCGACTCACGACCGTCGATAATACGGTGGTCGTAAGAAAGAGCCACATACATAATAGGACGTACCACCACTTGGCCACCTACTACTACAGCACGCTCAACAATATTGTGCATACCCAAAATTGCTACTTGTGGAGCATTGATAATTGGAGTAGACAACATCGAGCCAAATACACCACCATTGGTAATTGTGAATGTACCGCCAGTCATTTCTTCCAAAGTTAACTTATTGTCTCTTGCACGGGTAGCCAATCTGATTACTTCCGATTCGATACCTGCCAACGACAACTGTTCTGCATTACGGATTACAGGCACAACTAATCCTTTTGGGGCAGATACCGCAATAGATACATCACAGAAATCGTGGTAAACAATTTGATCGCCATCAATAGAAGCATTTACGGCTGGGTATTCTTTTAAAGCAACGCAAACAGCCTTTGTAAAGAACGACATAAAGCCCAAGCCTACGCCATGTTTTTCTTTGAATTTATCTTTGTATTTGGCACGTAAATCCATGATTGGCTTCATATCTACCTCGTTGAAGGTAGTTAACATAGCTGTTTCATTTTTCACCTGCACCAAACGGCGAGCTACTGTTTTACGAAGCGAAGTCATTTTTTCTCTTCTTTCGCCTCTCAAGCCTATCGAAGCAACCGCTACCACTGGAGCTTCTGCTTTTGGAGCTACTGGAGCAGCCACAGGAGCAGCTTTCTGAGCATTTTGAGCATCCTCTTTGGTAATTCTTCCACCTACACCTGAGCCTTGTACACCCGCAGCGTCAACACCTTTTTCAGCCAAAATTTTAGCTGCAGCAGGCGAAGCATGTCCAGCAGCATAGTTGGCCTCGGAAGTAGCCGCAGCTACAGGAGCTACAGGAGCTGCCGCCACAGGGGCTGCAACACTTGCACCAGCACCCACTGTAATAGTAGCTACTAAGCCTCCAATTGGTAAAGTTGTACCAGCGTCGGCAACGATATGTAGAACACCAGCCACTTCAGCAGGTAATTCAAAAGTAGCTTTGTCCGATTCTAACTCGCAAAGCACTTCGTCCATATTGATGGTATCGCCTTCTTTTTTGTTCCAAGAAGAAACCGTTACTTCAGTAATAGACTCACCTACAGCAGGAACTTTGATTTCGATAACTTTTGATTCTGTAGCCACAGCCACTGGAGCAGCAACAGGCGCCGTTACTACTGGAGCAGGAGCTGCTACTGGAGCTACAGTTGCTACACCCGCCGCCTCAATAGTACAAATAACTGCACCAATAGGTAAGGTATCACCTTCTTTTGCTACGATTCTCAATACACCCTCCGCTTCGGCAGGTAATTCAAACGTAGCTTTGTCTGATTCTAATTCACATAGCACCTCATCCATTTTCACGACATCCCCATCTTTTTTATTCCATGAGGCAATAGTGACCTCAGTTATCGACTCGCCTACTGGCGGAACTTTCATTTCGATTGCCATTTTTTTAATTTATCTTTTAGAATTCAGATTTTGAAGTTTTTTCAAACCCAATCTTCAATTTATGTAAAATGTTCTGTATTATTCTTTGTACCAATAGCTATTGGCAAATAACGGAAACTTCCCAAAAGTTTTCAACTTTCGGGAAGTTTTATTCTATTAAGCAAATGCTTTTTCTACTAATGCAGCTTGCTCTTCGTTATGAACTTTCAAGAAGCCTGTTGCAGGTGATGCTGATTTTTTACGAGCAACTAAACCTTCAAACGGTTTCCAACCAAATTCACGAATAACAAACGACCAATATCCCATATTTTCTGGTTCTTCTTGTACCCAGTATACTTTTGCTTTAGGATATTTGGCCAATTCGGCGTTTACTTGCGTTGTTGGGAATGGATGCAACTGCTCGATTCTAACAATGGCAACATCCTTACGGTCGTCTTTCAATTGTTTTTCCAACAAATCAAAGTATACTTTACCCGAACATAACAACACTTTTTTCACTTTTTTGGCATCAGCAAATGTGTCGGGATAAACCTCTTGGAATGATCCATCTATGAATTCTTCGATTGGAGAAACTACTTTTGGATGACGGAACAAAGATTTTGGAGACATAATCACCAATGGCTTACGGAACTCCCATGCCAACTGACGACGCAATGCGTGGAAAATATTGGCTGGCGTTGTCAAGTTAGCGACTACGATGTTTTCTTCGGCTGCTAGTTGCAAATAACGTTCTGGACGAGCATTTGAGTGTTCTGGGCCTTGTCCTTCATAGCCATGCGGCAACTGCATCACTAAACCGTTCATTGTACCCCATTTCGACTCGCAAGAAGAAATAAACTGGTCAATCATGGTTTGAGCTCCATTCGAGAAGTCACCAAACTGAGCTTCCCAAATAACCAAAGCATCTGGATTGGCCAAGGCGTATCCAAAATCGAACCCTAATACACCATATTCAGATAATAATGAGTTATAAATCTGAAGTTGTTCTTGGCCTTCTTCAATAAAGTTCAATGAAGTATAAGAATCGTTGGTTTCGGCATCATGCAATACAGCATGACGGTGCGAGAACGTACCTCTTTGTACATCCTGACCCGATACACGAACCACTTTTCCTTCTAAAAGCAATGAACCATACGCCAATGCTTCGGCTGTAGCCCAGTTTAATTGACCATTTTGGAAGAATGCCTTACGGTCGGCCAATACTTTTTCAATTTGCTTTAAGGCATGAAAACCTGCTGGCAATTTGGTTAAAGCTTCAGCAATTTTATCAATTGTTTCTTTCGAGATTCCTGTTTTAGGCGATTTCTCAAAATCCTCTGGTGTTGCATAACGAAGGTCGGCCCAACGATTATCCAATTTTAGAGGTACATATTCTGGACGAATTTTTTGTTTTACTTGGTCTAATCGAGCCTGAAGTTCAGCTTTAAATTCAGAATCCATCTGTGAAGCCAACTGAGCATCAATATCGCCACGAGTAATCAATTTTTGCGTATAAATTTCACGAGGGTTGGGATGATTCGTGATATTCATATACAATGTAGGTTGTGTAAATCTAGGTTCATCCGATTCGTTGTGGCCATTTCTACGGTAACAAACCATATCAATAAACACATCACGGTTGAACTGTTGACGGAACTCGGCAGCCATTTTAGAAACAAACACTACTGCTTCAGGGTCGTCGCCATTGACGTGGAAAACTGGTGCGTCAATAATTTTAGCAACGTCTGTCGAATAGATAGCCGAACGAGCATCCTCAAAGTCGGTGGTAAAACCAACTTGGTTGTTAATCACAAAGTGAATAGTTCCTCCTGTTTCATAACCACGGAGTTTTGCCATTTGAGTTACTTCATAGACAATCCCCTGGCCTGCTACAGCCGCATCGCCATGAATCAAAATCGGCAATACTTTGTCGTAATCGCTTTCATAATGAGCATCGGCACTTGCACGGCAAAAACCCTCAACCAATGGGTTTACGGCTTCTAGGTGAGAAGGGTTAGGAGCTAATTTCAATGAAATTTCGGCACCCGATGGAGAAATATGTTTAGAAGAATATCCAAGGTGATATTTTACGTCGCCATCGCCATGAATTTGGTCGGGGATATTACCTTCAAAACCATCAAAAATAGCCGCGTAAGATTTGTGCATGATATTGGCTAGTACGTTCAAACGACCACGGTGAGCCATACCAATCATTGCTTCTTTTACGCCTAATTCAGCCGAGCGGTTGATGATAGCATCAAGAGCTGGGATGGTGCTTTCGCCACCTTCCAAACCGAATCTTTTTTGACCTAAATATTTTGTTCCAAGGAAGTTTTCAAAAACAACCGCTTCGTTTAATTTTTGAAGAATTTGTTTTTTCTCTTCTACCGACGGATTAAAAGTCAAAGCTTCTTTCTCAATCTTGTTGCGAAGCCACTCTTTTACATCTGCCTCTCTGATATAAGAATATTCAAACCCAATAGAACCTGCATAAATTTTATGTAATGATTCTACAATTTTACGGAGCGAAGCAGGGCCTATTCCAAGGAAACCGCCTGCCTGAAATACAGTGTCCAAATCTGCCTCTGAAAGAGCATAATCTTTCAAATCAAGGCGTGGACGACGGTCTTTGCGTTCACGAACAGGGTTGGTTTTTGCCAACAAATGTCCTCTTGATCTAAATGCCTTAATCAAGCTGATTACAGACATTTCTTTTTGAATCATTGAAGCATCGGCTGTTGCTGGGGCTACCCCCGACGCTACTCCATTGGCACTGGCATTGCCACTCCAAGAAGCATGAAAATCAAAACCTTTGAAAAAGTTCTGCCAACTGACATCAACCGAATTAGGGTCTTGCTGGTACGACTCGTACAAGTCTGAAATTACCGCAGTATCGGCGTTGGCAATGTATGAAAATTGGTCCATAACTGGCGTTAATCGTTATATTTGTTAAACTTATTCGTAAAGTATCTTACATAGTGCACGAATAAAGTACAAAAGAGATTGGTTTGCTGGATTTAATATATCAAAATTATCGGGATAATTTTGGCAAAGTTACGCTATGCCTGCTAATTAAAACATAAAAATTTATTTGTTTTTTGCAGGAATTTTGCCAAATTAATATAGTAGTCAAAATAACACTCCTAAATTTCTTCATTTCTTAGAGAAGTACAATTTTTACCCTAAATAACAACTCTTTTGCTAGTTTTGTCCAAAGCCTATTCTCCTACGAAGTCCCTACTTTTTTTATAATGCAAATGTAAACATAGATGGTCTTGTTTAGCATTTTTTTATGAAAAATATGAACATGGTCAGCACTTTAGCTTGTAGCAGGCTTGATTATATTTTAGTTATGAAATAGATATGCTTCTTATTTTTTATCAAAACGATACTTCCTTGGGCTAAATTTGGCACGTATTTGGCTCTTCTTTTACCAATACAATAACTATTTCTTATTTTTTAAAACCTTCGTATTGGCTATTTACCCAGCCATTGGGCTTGCAAACAGGTTTTTGACCCAACCCGCTTATGTCCAATAAACTTGTTGGTAAAAAAGAATATTCCCAATACAAAATTTTATTTTTCAAAAACGAATTATACCATCAGGAGGGCTATCCTGACTCCTGAGGCCATTGTTGTGTTTTATCTATATATTTTTGCACAAATACTACAAAACTCATAGCTCAATATTCAATTTGTGCGGCCAAGGGTATCTAATCATAACATTACTCTAGCTCGTTATGGAAGTTTTTTTAAGCTGACTAGCTGTTTATCAAGACTTTTCAGTATATTAGTTAGGTTGGTTTACAAAGATTATCTTTGGTACAAATCTAGTTGTTGTGATATGTTTAGATAGCTTGTTTCATTATAGTACACTGGAAGTTATTGAAGAATATATAGCCAGTATGAAGAAATTATAATATTTTCGGATATTATTTCTTGAACCAAACACATCTGTATAGGTTGGTTCTTACATACATTCATGAGAATATCGGATTTAGATACCACAGTGATTTTTCCTTATTTAACCCATTAAAAACAATGAAATCAAATTACCTGTCGCAAATCTGTTTTATTGCCTTTGTTTTGGTCAATACTCAGACCTTCTCACAGGGGATTATTTTTCGGCAAGACGATTGGCAAAATGTACTGAACCAAGCCAAAGCTCAGAATAAGCTCATCTTTGTTGATATTTATACTACTTGGTGTAGACCTTGTAAAGAGATGGACAAAAAAACGTTCTCGGAAGCATCTGTGGGCGACAAATTCAACGCAAAATTTATCAACTATAAAATAGATGCCGAAAAGGGGTTTGGTGTTACCCTAGCACGACGATACAATATTACCTCGTACCCTACTTGCCTCTTTGTAGATGCTACCGAAAATTTGGTCTATAAACAAGAAGGCTATTTGGGGCCTGTAGATTTATCGAAGGAAGCCGACCTTGTGTTGCTCAACCAGTCGGATGCAAAACCTATTTATGTTCTTGACAAAACGTATAACGAGGGCAAACGTGATCCTGAGTTTTTGTATGAATACATTGCCAAACGTTCGAGATACAATTTGGACAACATGAATTTGGTAGAAGAATATGTAAAAGAGCTTACGCCGATTCAACATTCTGCCGACAAAACACTCCGTCTGATTGTTAACAATGGTTTTAAGATTGATGGTAAAGCCTTTGAAATCTTATTGAAATACCGAGAAAAGGCAGAGGGTTTGTTTGAAGGTGGTACAGAAAAGGTGAATCAGGCTTTCTCTACCAGTATCAACGAATTCTTTTATCAGGCTATCGAAACAAAAAATACAAAACTCTTTGAAAAAGCTCTTCAAGCCAATTTGCGGGCATTACCCAATTCGGCCGACAGGGTCAATGATAAAAACAAACTTACGTTTTACTTGGCTATCAAAGATATTCCTAAGTTTGTGGATGCAGCTGAAGTTTACCTAGACCAATATGTGATGTTTGTTCAGGTAGAGAGTATCCGAAAACAAGATATGTGGGAATATGAGAAAATGATGCAAGCATATCAATTAGGCATCAAAGATTCTGTAGGTGTAGGAGCTCCGTTATACCAAAATATCAAGAAAAATGGTAAATACACGCTTGCCCGCCTAACGGCCAACGAGCTAAACGATGTAGTAAAAGCTTTTTATGAGCAAGTTGATAATACCGCAAAACTAGAAAAGGCTATTCCTTGGATTCAGCGTGCTATAGAATTGGTACAAAATCCTGACTATTTTCATTCTTATGCCCAATTGATGCTCAAGATGGGTAATAAACAAAAAGCTTTAGATATAGAACAAAAAGCTTATGAGTTGGCCTTAAAAGAGAAAATTGATACCCAGAAATTCACTTCTGCTCTGGAAAAAATGAAGTAAGTTTTGGGAGGCTTATTTCCAACTCCGCGAAGAAAAACCTTTGTGGAGTTGGAAATACAAGCCAAGGCATCAGAAGCCCGATTTAGAAATATTTAAACGATGCCGATTTACCATTTCCTGCATCAAAGTCAAAACGTAGCATGATTTGATGAAAACCCTGATTGGCTGGCGAGCCAGTGGCAGCATTTGAATTTGCTCCATTAAAATCATACGAGTAGCCTATTCGCATTTTACTCAATTGGATTTCTAATGCCCCCAATACAGCTTTATTAACAAACTCTGAGCCTGTATTTTGATACCAAACGCCAATACCAACACGTTCTTTTACCCAAAGCACACCATTAAAATCTACCTCGGTACTACTTACCAAATCGTTTGATATTCTACGAACTAGCGTTCCTGCTTTTAGCTTTAGGTCATCGCCAATGTCAAATAAATAGCCCAATGTCAAAAACATAGGACTTGCATAATTGTCGCTTGCGTTGATATTGGGCATTGATAACCCAGCATACCAATCATCGTTTTTATAATATACTCCTAAACCCAAACTCGACCGAAACCTTGTACCACCGTTGTTTGTACCTACAAATATTGCTGGAACTTGCGTTATACCAGCTTGTAAGCCTATGGCCAGTTTAGCATCGGAAGGCATATCAAAACGGTAGGCAAAATCGCCGTATAAGCCCAAATTACCAGCCAAATTCCCTCCTATTCCTACAGCTTGATCGGCATTATAAGCCTGAAAACCTATTCCCATACGGTCTTGAGCAATCGGCATATCAAAGTTAAAATACTGCTGGGTTGTAGATGCTACGCCATTGGCACTAAATAAGGGTCTTTTTCGATAAATACCTGCCATACTCACAACTTCTTTGGCCCCTGCATAGGCGGGGTTGATGGTCATAGGTAAAAATGGATATGTAAGATATAGCTGGTCTTGCTGTGCTGTGGCACTTAGTGAATATAAGCAGATAAAACATAGCAAGAGTTTGACAAGATAGGATGGTTTGTTCATAATAAGATTATTGATAGAATCATTTGGCATAAAAAACAATCGAAAATGAAAATTACTATCAATGCTTATTAAATCAAAAGAAAAGCTTATAAAACACAAAAGCCGCTCTACCGACTGGGCAGAAAGGCTTCACGACAAGACCAAAAATTGCTGTAATTAGGAATCGTAGTTCTAGGATTGGCTACAATAAACTATTGATTATTTTATACTGTTTTTCTGTATTTGAATTTAAAATACAAAATCACCAACGACAACAGTAAAGTAACGGCATTGGCTGCAATTACAGGAAATGCGGCTGTTTTGATACCATAAATAAGCCACATGGTAACGCCTAAGGTAAAAAGTAAAAACATGGCCAGCGACACATCTTTGGCTGACTTTGTCTTATAAATTTGTATTACTTGTGGAATAAATGCAACGGTTGTCAATATTCCTGCTAAATATCCGAGTGTTTCCATTTTTGTTCTTATTTTAATTATATTTCGTTACAAATATAACGGAAAAGTTATATAAAAAGTGCCATATCAAGTCTATTTTCATGAAATAATATTAAAATAATTCAAATATAGGTCTAGTATATACCTTTGGAATAATAGATAGCCCTACCAAAGTACTAACAACTGTACCGACCAAGCAACAATTACACAACCCACTCATAACCAATTAATTACAAACAAATATCAAGATATTAATATTTTGACACTTACTTATGTTAAATATAGGCCTTGAAGAGGCCGTTATAACCTTATTTTGAAACGTCATTAAATAGCAAAAGTCCGTGCAAAAGTTACACAACTTCAACACGGACTCTCGTTTTGGCATCAAGCTTGTTTATTGCATCTGTATAACCTTAAATTCAGTTCTACGGTTTGTTTGATGCTGTTCTTCGGTACATTCTACACCGTCGGCACATTCATTCAAAAGCTGGGTTTCGCCATAGCCAGAGGCTTCTAAGCGATTGGTTGCAATACCACGTTTACGCAGGTAATTTACCACAGATTTAGAACGGTTTTCAGATAAAGTTTGATTAAACTCGGCAGACGAACGGCTATCGGTATGAGAGCGAAGTTCGATTCTCATTTTCTTATAACGTTTCATCAACGCCACCACTTTTTCTAGTTCTCTGGCTGCATCTGGACGGATATTGTATCGACCATAGTCGTAGTAAATATTATCGATAGAAACCACATCACCTTCTTCAAACATACTCAAGTTAGAATTGATAAAATCAGGTGGGTTTTTACCAACTTTTTTAATTTTATTAGTTTTTGAACCAAGGTTTTCTTTGGCTGCCTCTAAATCGTAATCACAACCTTCGCAAATATCAAACTGGTAACGCCCGTCGGGGCCAGTAACAACTTGCTGAATTGTACCATCACATTCATTTTTCAATGTAACCACAACACCTTCTATCGGGCGTTTATCTTTACTAGCTGTTACACGACCTCGGAGTGTTGTTACTTTGCAAGGTAAAGCTGGGTTAGGCGTTCCTGATGGATTCATTTTAGCTAATGAAGAATCGGCCTCCACATCTTTAAGTGGCTGTAATGGAATATCTAGTGTTGACTGTTGGTTTTTATCGTCTTTGGCAGCATAGCCAACTGTATTTGGCAAATATCCTTCTCGTGATGCTTTTAATAGATAAGATTTATCTTCATCTAAGCAAATTTTAAATGTCCCATTTGAATCTGTTTTTTTCATTTCAGATTTTCCTTCTGCAGACACCTCCACATCGGCATTATCAAGTGGTAGTTTTGATTCGGCATCAAATACAATTACTTTAAGTTCTCGGCATTCAGGTTTTTCGTCGCACTCACGTGTAAAGCGATATATATCGTCGTCGGCACCACCTCGTTTACGGTTTGAGCTAATAAAACCTTGCTTACGCTCGCCATCGGTAATAATTCCAAAGTCATCTTGATTGGAGTTCATAGGTGTACCAAGATTTTTGATTTTACTTTTCACCTTAGTACCATTAGTCAGTTCTACAAAAAAAATATCTAATCCCCCTAATCCAGGGTGTCCATCAGATGAAAAATAGAGATTTCCTTTTTCATCAGCAAACGGGAACATTTCGTTGCCTTCAGTATTGATTTCGGGGCCAAGGTTGACAGGAGCACCAAAACTGCCATTGTTATAGTCTACTACATAAATATCTGTTCCGCCGTAGCCCCCAGGCATATCCGAAACAAAATAGAGTAATTTATCATCCTTTGATAAAGCAGGATGTCCTGTAGAGTATTCGTTGTTATTGAATGATACTTCTTTGACATTTGCCCATTTGCCATCACCTTTGGTATCTTCGGCTGTGTAGATTTTGAGTTTGTTTATACGGTCGTTACTAGTTTTAAAGCTACCCGAGTTATAATTATTTCTTGTAAACAAGATTTTTTTGGCATCGCTAGTAAAAGTCAGAGGCCCTTCGTGGTATTTGGTATTGAGTGTTTTACTAAATACTTCGCTTTGTGTAACTGGGGTTTCGGTATACCCTCCATACCCTTTGTACATGACACCACCATAAGTTCCTATTGTTTTGGAGTCGTTGGGTGTAGGGGCAGTATATTCGTCATCGCCTACATACGAAGGAGCTTTTACTTTTTTTTCATTATTGGCAGTAGCTCCTCCTACACCCGCGGGCTGGGTTGTAGTAAGTTTGCTAATATCAGACAAATAGTATAAATCCAAAAATCTTGAATTGTCCCAAGCAAATACCCTTTTAAAAGCTACGCCTTCGGTTCTACCCGAATTAAAGACAAAACCATTTTTGTAATACATCGGGCTAAAGTCAGCCTTATCTGTATTTAGGTTGAGGTATTCAACTTTATAACAAACTGCATTTCGGTTAAGGCTTTCAACATTTTTATAGAGTTTCTGAAAACCAGAGCCTCGTTTGTCGGAGGCCGATAGTTTGCTATATTTCTCATATATTTCCTGAGACTCCTTGTATTTTCCGTTTGTTGCCAAAGCTTGGGCATAATAAAGATATACTTTGGGGTCGGAAGAGAAATCGGCCGTACCACCCAACAATTCTTTATAGACCCTTTCCGCATTTTGCGAATCATGAATCTGACGATATGAATAAGCTAATTTAACTTTAGCAGACTGCTTTTCAGTATCAGAAAGTTTACCTTTCAGCACATGTTCAAACATTTCTGCTGCATTCAAATAGCTCAATCTATCAAACTCAGCCTCGGCATCTTTCAGTGACTGGGCAGATAATTTTGATACTACAAGCAATGCAATAAGAAATATTAGGCCGATTTTCTTGAAATTAATCATTTTTCTAAACGGTTATGACAACTACAATTTGGGCGGAAAATTTTATCCAGTATATAAAGTACAAACAACCTATATACTTGGCTATTCATCCTAGAAATAACGAGGTGTAAGGATTTTAGCCTTTCTAAAGCCAAATTCATAACGTAACATGATTTCGTGGCTACCTTTTTGAGCACTTTGTAGACCATTCAGCATAAAGTCGTAAGCATAACCAATACGGAACTGGTCACTTGCCTGAATTTCTAGCATACCAATAGCGGCATCTCCATTTTGGTTGGCAAAGGGTGAAGTAAATTTTTGGTTATTGGTTCGCCAAGAAGCTCCTACAGCTACTCTGTCTCTAATCCACAAATTGAGGTTAAAATCGAAGGCCGCCGCATCGCGAGTAGCTTTTACCAACAAAGATGGTTTAAGTGCTAACGAACTACCCAATGGTACTACAAAGCCCATCATAAGGAAATAGTGACGTTCTTGACGAGCTTTTTTCAATGTATCCTCATTTCCTGTATAATCTCGCAATTGGTTTTGAATTAAATTGGGTACTGAAATACCAATGTAGCCTCTGTCATTACTCAAGTAAAGCCCTGTACCCGCATTGGGCAACCATTTGCTGGTATTACCTGCAAATGCAGGGTCAATATCGTTGTTGGCAAGTGTTCTTTGTACTCCCATCAAACTACCCACAAGGTTGGTAGCTCCTGCCTGAACCCCCATAGCCAAAGTAGAACGTTGAGATACTTTTACACGATAAGCATAAGAAAGGTAAACGCCTGTATTATTAAAAACACCGACTTGGTCGTGATAGGCTTGCAAACCAATACCTACTTTTTCTCTTTTCACGGGTAGGTCTATCGTAAAAGACTGTGTAGTTGGAGCCCCTTCAATGCCGACCCATTGCTGACGATATAGTCCAGTCATACTGAGTACATCTCGGCTACCTGCATACGCAGGGTTTACCGCAAGCATATTAAACATATACTGTGAATACTGAACCTCTTGCTGAGCTTGAGCCGTATAAATACTAGCTAAACACACCGCAAACGTAAGCACCTTTATGTATTTAGCTATCGAAAGCAAACTTTGGCGTCTCATTGGATATTTGTTTAAAATGATGAATCCTTCAAATGACTTAGGGAGTCAATCCGCTACTTAGATTTTGTCAATCAAAAGAACTTATATTAATTTCTTAGAGAGTACCGAACAGCCTTTCGGCTATTCGGTAGTTACATTTTCTATTTTTATCGAGCAATAGTGAAGTACCTTACTACAGTAGTTTTACCTTTTGATGGAATCACCACGCCTGTTGTTCTATTGTATCTGGTGAAACTATAGAAGTAGGTTCCGTCTGGTAATCCTTCGCCTTGTCCTACTACTTTCACACCTTGGTTAGATTCGCCACCCCAATCGTTTTTGTAATCGCTAGATGCGTAAACCAAACTACCCCATCTGTTGTACACTTTAAATTCGATTCTTTCTTCATCTTTCAATGGCTGAATCACAAACTTATCGTTATTGCCATCACCGTTTGGTGAGAATCCTTCAGGGATAAATAGTTCGTCAGATACGGCACTTGCATCGAAGATAACTGGTGTTTTAGCTTTTTCACTTGGGTTACCATCGCCATTGGTATCTGGGTTTGTACCTGCTGTTGACAAATCGAACACTGAGCTATCGGCCAATGTACGGGCTCTTGCACTAGCTTGAGTATAAATGGTATCGGCTAGTGGTTTTCTGATATTCAAGGTATATTCTATTACTACGCTATCACCTTTAGCCAACAATAATCTTTCGCCAACTTTAGTAATGGTTGTATCGGTTATACCATTGAATAAGGTATCCATTGTTACTTTTCCATTTATGAGTGTTGGCTTACCTACCAACTTCCAAGATGTTACTTGTGTACCAATATTAGAAGCAATATTGTTGGCTAAAATAACATTTTTTAAGGTATCTGTACCATAATTTCTAGCTAGCAATTTGAACTTCACATTGTAAGTACTATCGGCAACTTGTAATTCAGGTTTTCCTGCAGATAAGGCTAAGCCTATTACTCCTCCTGTTACTGGAGTAGCTGGGTCTTTCAAGGTTACCGAAGTTGCGACATTATCATTACGAGGGTCTTTATCTCCATTTGCATCTGGGTTTTTACCATCAGTTGAAACATCTCTTGAAGTCACCAAGTCTGAACCTGTACCAACCCCTATGGCGACGTTACTGAAAACTGTATCGGTGGCTGCCGTGGTATTTACACGAACTACTAATGATATTTCAGCGGTATCGCCAACCACTAGAGCTGAAGAATCTGGAATCAATAAGTCGATATTTAAGCCTGAACCTGTGTATTTAGTGTTAACTGTTACGCCCGGTCTAGCAACAGAGACTGTTGGTTTGCCCAAGATAGTTGCTCCTTTTGAAGTAAATACGGCATCTAGGTCGTCGACTACACTAAGTTTTGTAATTCGGTTCGAGCCCATATTTACAACACGGATAATATAAGGGACTGTCCAGTGGTATGCCGAATCACGTTTTACACCTGACAATACAACCTCTTTGGCTATCCCAATTAAGGTTGGAGGTAGGTCGAATCTCAAGACAGTTTTACTTGGAGCGGCATCTACATTGGTTCCAGCACTTGATTTAGCTGTAAGCACAGTACCATTTGGTTGTGTACCTTTTCCATCCACTTGGCTATAGAATGGGCCTTTGTTTCCACCCAAGGTTAGTGTAACTGTGTATTTCAAGGTATCTACACGATTTGGCACCATGAAACTTCCTGTTTTCACCAAATTAGGATCGTCTTTACCAAAGGCATCATTCACAATCAAGTTTGAGCCAGCATTTACATTTGGTTTACTTTTTATCGTAAATGTTACAGGAGACTTAAAGGTATTTCCGATACTATCTATCAAGCTAATATTGCGTAATGTATCTCTACAAGCATTTTTAGCAATCAATTGATACGTTACATTGTAGACACCATCCGAAACTTTGGCTGTATCTATTACTGCTAGAGCCAATCCAAGTTTACAAGCTACATTGATGTCTTTCACAATATCGACAGTCACAGTACTTGTATTATTACTTGTAGCTACATCTGGTTTACTTGATTTAGTTACGATAACTGTATTGACAGCCTTACCTTCTGTAATAGCTTTTGCTTTGTAAGTGAACGTTTTGGTTTCACCTTTGCCAATAGAAGGGACATCTATCTTCAGTGAATCGCCTGCTGTGGTTTTGCCAAACGAGGTAAAGTCTCCACTTATATATCGTAAATTACTTACTAGGAAGTCTTTCAATACAACATTAGTAGCATTGCCTGCTCCATTGTTAGTCAACTTAATAGTGTAAGTTACTTCTGTATCTTTCAGTACTGTTGTTGTCAATGTTGTTTTAGACACGCTCAAGTCGGCATACGCTGTATCTAATGCAGACACTAAAGTAACCGTAGCCGAGTTGTTAGTTAAAACAGGGTCGATGGTTGAGTACTTAGTTGTTGCAATAGTACTTGTAATAGTGGTGTCTTTCAATACTTTCACTCGATAAGTAATACTGTCTGATGCTCCACTTGCTAAAGAAGCTATCACCCATTTGAGCGAGTCCGCAGACTGAGTTAATCCACCTGAGATATACGATAAGCTTTTCGACAATAAGCTTCTTAACTCGATATTGCTTGAACTTTTCGGCCCTTTATTTTGAACTTTTACGGTAAAGGTTACCTCATCGTTTTTAGCAATCAAGTATTTACTTGCACTAAGTGATACCACTAGGTCTGCCGAATCATCTGTTCCGATACCACCTTGAATTGTTGCACTTGCTTCATCGTTGGTAGGGTTAGGGTCAAGGCTTGACGTTACCGAAGATGTTGCCGTTACAGCTTGTATCACTTTTACTTTTGCTACATAAGTAAATTCTTTTGAAGCACCTTTTTGCAATGAGTCAAAGCTTGCTTTCAGGTAGTTTCCATCTTTTGTTAAACCATTGGCAGACACATACTCTAGTGCCAAAGGAATTGCACTTAACACTGACAAATCTTTTGCAGTAGCAGGACCGTTGTTGGTTAGAGTAATCTTAAATGTTACCAAACCATCAATTGGAGCTGTTGATTTATCTGTAGTCATCGCAATTGCTACATCGGCAACTTTAGGGTCAACCACACCTTTATTAAAGACAGCACTACTCTTATTGTTGAATGCTTCTGGGTCAACCGAACCAGTTACAATAGAAGCAGTAACTGTAGTTTCGGCAGGACTCTTCACGACAGATTTGTAAGTGTACACTTTAGTGCCATTTATTACCAAACTATCAAGAACACCTTTCAATGTATTACCCGACAAAGTTAACCCTCCTGTTTGGCTTACATAAGTAATCGTACCAGGAATAGTCGTTGTCATACTGATATTCTTCGCTGTTTTTGGGCCTTTATTAGTTATAGTGATCGTTGTTGTTACAGTATCACCTACTGCATAAATAGCTTTATTTGTTGTAATCACAACTGCGGCATCTGCTAGATCAAGTACAATAGGGCCGTCGAGTCCAACTGTGATGATAGAGCTTTTCGAGAAGCATCCTTGTGCTGTTTTGTAATACACAAAGTATGTGCCTAGCCCAGCCGTTGTTGGCGAAGGTACGTCACTTGAAGTTGGCGTATTGCCTAATTTAAAGACTAATGTTGCACCTTGTGGTGTAGTTGACTGCACCAGTTTGGTTAAATCGGTAGTTTGACCAGCACCAATCTTAATACTTGTTACAACAGGAGCCGTAATATCAGTAGCCACAGGGTTTACTGTTGCTGTGTCTGAAGGCACAGAGTTACATCCTGTTGTATTACTTACTGTATAATAATAGCTACCAGATCCTTTTACTTTAATAATACGAGCTGTTGAAACTGGTGTAGTTGAACCTACCTTATACCATTTGTATTGATAACCAGCTATAGCAGTCAAAGTAATTGAATCAGCAGCACAAGCATTCAAGTCGCCATTTACATTAATAACTGGTTTGATACCCACACCATTGATAGTAAGAACCATTGTATCAATAGCTGCTACACATGGGCCTGTTCCGTCTGGGTCATTCGATGTTAGATATAGCTTAACTTTACCAGCGGTAATATCAGCCAATGACGCTGTATAGGTTGCACTTGGTAATAGTGGGTTGTCGAATGTACCTGTACCAGTTGATTTCCAAACAATGTTAGAAGCTGCTCCTGCAAATGCTCCATTCAGTTTATATGATTTTGTATCACAAACCGATGCGTCAGCTCCAGCTGTTACTGTAGCAGGACTTTGAGAACAATCTCTTGTTGAACAATCAGGATTGATGAATACATTGATTGTAGCAGGTAATGAAATACAACCTGAACTCAATTTTTCAAATACATAGTATGTACCTGTTGTAGCTACTGCACTTGGATTAGTTACCAATGCTGAAGCGATTGTATTACCTGTATGGAACTCAAATACGCCACCATTCGACACTGTACTAAGCACTCCACTGGCCAAATTAACGGTTGTCTGAGGACAGCTATTTACCAAGTTTTGAGTAAGTGGCTTGCTAGCTGAAGTACCAATGGTTATTGTTACTTCATTTGAGTTTTTACTTTCACACTTATCTAATTTACAAATTGCAGTATAGGTTGTTGTTACAGTTGGAGTTACAGTGATTGATGTACCAATCTGACCATTACTCCAAATTACTGTAGCAGCACATTCTTTGGCTGTTAATGTAATTGCAGAACTAGCACAAGCAGCAGTTAAGTTGCTTGAAATAACAGGTGCCGAAGGTGTACCTACATTTATAGTAGTTACTGCCGAAGCAACTGATTCACATGTTCCGATTGCACATTTTACAGTATAACTCGTTGTTACAATTGGAGCAATGGTATGAATAGCCCCAACAAATCCATCTGACCATTTATAAGTACCACCTTCACATCCTTCAGCAACAAGTGTCATAGCACTACCTGGGCACAACAAGTCACCAGGACAAACACATACTTTATTGATAATTGGTACTGGAGCTGGAGCAACTGTTACGGTTATTTTATTTGACTCGCCACCTGTACAGGTCGAACCCTTGCAAGTTGCCGAATAAGTTGTTGTGGCGGTCAATGTTTCTACTATTGTTGCTGTTGTTTTTCCATTTGACCAAACGATATTGCCCGTACAGCCTGTAGCGGTCAAGGTTACTTGGCCTCCTGCACAAATCGTTGTTGTTGATGCTGTAATAGTAGGAGAACCCCCTACGCCAACATTAACTGTCAATGGGTCTGAAGTTTTTGCACTTACATCACCACAACCTGTTGCTCTACATTGAACTGTATAAGTTGTTGTTACGGTTGGTTTCACTGTGATAGCCTTAGTACTATCGCCAGTACTCCATAATACTCCTAAAGCACAGTTGCTTGCAGTAAGTGTTACTTCTGAACCAGCACAGATAGTCGAAGTAGTGCTAGCTATAATAGTTGGTTTTGTAATATCAGAAGCAACATTCACTGTTACACTTGCTTTGGCATCTGTTGCACATGGTACATCAGTACAAACAGCCGTATAAGTTGTTGATACCAAAGGCTTCACTTTGATAGATGCCCCCGTTAGGCCACCTGTCCAAGTTACATTACCACCGATACATCCTGTTGCAGTCAAAGTAACCTCTGCACCTGTACAGATGTTGCTTTTATCAGCAAGAGCTGTAAGTGCTAGAGCAACCGTTGGTTTCACAACAATTATTTTCTCGTTAGACTTAGGACTTTCACAAGTTCCAGAAGAACACGTTGCTGAATAGGTTGTTGTAAGGGATGGTTTTACGGTAATGTTTGCTCCTGTTTGTCCATCCGACCATTTCACAGTACCATTTGTACAGCCTAATGCAATGAATAATACTTCTTGACCTGTACAAATTTCTTCATCACCACACACAATAATTGGAGCATTGATGTTGGTATTTACTCGAATAGCTACAGCATTTGACACATCAGATTTACAAGACGACGACTCACAAGTAGCGGTATAATTAGTATTTGTAGTTGGTTTTACTGTTACCGATGCACCCGTTTGGCCATCAGACCACTTCACTGTACCATTACAACCAGTAGCTGTTAAGGTAACAGACTCACCAAGACAAATATTTGTTTTATTAGCTGCAATAGAAGGTTTTGCAAAATCAGAAACTGTTACACTTGCTGTATTTGACACAACGCTTTCACAAGTACCTTGCTTACAAATAGCTGTATAAACAGTATTTGTTGTAGGTGACACCGTAATCTCAGCTCCTGTGGCACCATTCGACCACAAAATTGTACCTCCTGTACAGCCTGACGCTTTTAATACAACAGAGCCTCCTAAGCATGTAGCTGTCAAAGCTGGTGAAATCGCAGGAGGAGCTGGTGTTCCTATTGTTATTGTTAATGCTTTTGACCTTGGTGACTCACAAGCTCCTTGCGTACAAGTAGCTGTATAGATTGTTGTAATGGTTGGAGTAACAGTTATTGTACTTCCTGTCAATACTTGTGCACCACCATACCACTTAACTGTTCCACTTGTGCAACCTGTTGCGGTGAGGGTTGCAGAACCTGCCCCACAAATACCTGTTGTAGAAGCTGTAACATCTGGTGTTACAATTGGAGCTACAGTAACACTTACTGGAGTAGACACTACACTGGTACATCCGTTTACAGTACAAGTAGCTGTGTAGCTAGTTGTAGCTGTAGGTGTTACTGTAATAGTAGCGGTAGTTTCGCCAGAGTTCCATTTAATATTACCATTACAATTAATAGCCGTAAGCACAACTGACTGTCCAGCACAAATTGAAGACTTATCGGCTTCTACTACTGGAGATGTTGGTTTAGGCGTTACTACTATATCTATCGATGCCAAAGCACTTGTACAACTTGCTTGTTTACAAACAGCTTTATAGGTTGTTGTTATGCTAGGCGATACGGTAATTGATGCTGCTGTTTCTTTAGCAGTTGTTTGCCATTCGATAGTACCACCTGTACAACCAGTTGCTGTTAATGTTGTAGACTCACCCAAACAAATTTTGCTTGTCGAAGCAGTCAATGTTGGTGATACTATATTCGTTACATTTACAGTAGTTGCTACCGACTGCGGACTCTTACAAGACCCTTCTTGACAATAAGCAAAATAGCTTGTTGTTAAGGTTGGAGAAACAGTGAATACAGCATTAGAACCGCCCGCTTTGGATTCGCCTGTTGGTTGTAATACGATATTGCCATTAGTACATCCTGTTGCTGTGATTGTTAGTACATCGCCTGCACATAATTGTGTTTTGCTAAATGCCAATACAGGTGCAGCTATATTACAAGCATTTGAAGAATTGATTTCTACACTATCATCATCATCTTCATTTTTATCTGTACCATTGCCCGGGGTTGAATCAGGGTCTTTGGTGTCCGACTTAGTAATTTGAGCAGCATTAATGATTTTACCTACCGTGGTTACTTTTGCCTTGAAAGTAAATTCTACTTTAGCATCTTTTTCAATTTTAGCAATAGTTCCTGTAAGCGTTCCTGCATTATTGGTCAATGTTGTACTTGATACAAACTCTAAACCTGCTGGTAAAACATCTTGAATTGCTACATTAGTAGCTGCATTTGGCCCAGCGTTAGCCACTACTATTTTATAGTCGATAACCTCATTCAAGTTTGGCGTACTATTCAATACTGTTTTAACTAAGCTCAAATCGGCTAAATCAATAGCATTGATGGTTATAGTAGAGCTGTTATTGGCTAATTTGGTTGGGTCTTCATTAGCTCCCGACACCTTAGCTTCATTAACGATTGAACCAACCTTATTGATAGTTGCCTCAATAGTAAGTGTTTTTTGTGCTCCTGCTGCCAAGCTACCGATAGTCCACTCTCCTGTAGTATTGCTAAATTCAGGAAGTGACGCACTCACAAATGTTAGGCTTGAAGGTAAGATGTCTTTAACTTTTACCTCTGTTGCATTTACAGTACTTATATTTTTAGCAACAATAGAATATGTAATTTTTTGGCCTAATAAATATGACGGTGCCGATGGAGATGTTGGTGATTCGACTACTGTTTTCAATACCGTTAAATCCGCCAATTCTGTAGCACACTGTTCTACTAAGAAGCTTATTGATACACGATTACTGGTACATCCTTCTGAATTAGTTGCTTCAGCATAATAAGTATATGTTCCAATATTATTTGGCGTTACAACAAACCCTGCATCGGTAGCTGTTCCTAATGCTGTGCCACCCGAAGATGTTGTATACCATTTAATTGTATTACCTGGACTCGCTGCTGTCAATTTATTTGACTCACCCAAACATATTTTAGCTAAAGCAAATAGGTTGGTTGGGGCGGCTGGCTTCGCTTTGTAAGTGAAGATTGTTTTTGCTGAAATTGCAGAACATGCTGTCGCACTACCATCTGGGTCGTTGGTTGTGAATGTAAATTCGATTGAACCTCTATTTTCGTCTGCTACTGTTGGAGTATATTTAGCAGTAAGACTATTGGCATTATCAAAAGTTCCTGTTCCATTGGTTGTCCATGTTCCACTGGTTGCTCCACCACCCAAGGTCGCTCCTAATTGCAACTGAGTGAAAGTACCCGAACATTGTGATACCAAACTCGCTAACTGTACTGACGCTGGATTTGGACAGTCACAATTAGTAATTGTAACTGTTACTACTCCTGCTACACTGTAGCAATTTGATGTAGATTTTTCAAAAACATAATAAGTCCCTGCTACTACTGAGCTTGGGTCTATCACCAAGGCAGAGCTTGGGCTATTGCCTGTTCGCCATTCAAATACACAATTCGTAGTTGATGCTGTACTCTTCAAGGCATCATTCAAGTTGGCAGTGGTTTTGGCTACTGGGCTACAANCATTCGTCAAACTCGCCAAGACGGTTGGTTGAGCTGGCTTTGGATTAACGGTTACTGTCACGCTCGTACGTGAACTCACACATCCATTGCTTGTCGACTCAACATAATAGTTGGTAGTTTGTGTTGGGGTTACTTGTACTGTAGATGTGCTTGCAAATGCAGTGCCGCCTGTTGGCAATGTATACCAACTAAAAGACGTACCACCCGAAGCTGTCAAGCTAACATTCTCCCCTGCACAGATAGTACTTCCTGATACTGTTGGGGCAGCTGGCTTCGCTTTGTAAGTGAAAATTGTTTTGGCTGAAATTGCAGAACATGCTGTCGCACTACCATCTGGGTCGTTGGTTGTGAATGTAAATTCGATTGAACCTCTATTTTCGTCTGCTACTGTTGGAGTATATTTAGCAGTAAGACTATTGGCATTGTCAAAGGTTCCTGTTCCATTGGTTGTCCATGTTCCACTGGTTGCTCCACCACCCAAGGTCGCTCCTAATTGCAACTGAGTGAAAGTACCCGAACATTGTGATACCAAACTCGCTAACTGTACTGACGCTGGATTTGGACAGTCACAATTAGTAATTGTAACTGTTACTACTCCTGCTACACTGTAGCAATTTGATGTAGATTTTTCAAAAACATAATAAGTCCCTGCTACTACTGAGCTTGGGTCTATCACCAAGGCAGAGCTTGGGCTATTGCCTGTTCGCCATTCAAATACACCATTCGTAGTTGATGCTGTACTCTTCAAGGCATCATTCAAGTTGGCAGTGGTTTTGGCTACTGGGCTACAAGCATTCGTCAAACTCGCCAAGACGGTTGGTTGAGCTGGCTTTGGATTAACGGTTACTGTCACGCTCGTACGTGAACTCACACATCCATTGCTTGTCGACTCAACATAATAGTTGGTAGTTTGCGTTGGGGTTACTTGTACTGTAGATGTGCTTGCAAATGCAGTGCCGCCTGTTGGCAATGTATACCAACTAAAAGACGTACCACCCGAAGCTGTCAAGCTAACATTCTCCCCTGCACAGATAGTACTTCCTGACACTGTTGGGGCGGCTGGATTTGAATTAATATTGAAGCTAGCTCCTGTTACATCCACGGCAGCACAAGTACCAAGTGTCGTTATTGTGGCTTGCAAATCAGAAAGTCTGGTAACGCCGTTGAAAATATAAGTTGGCAAGTTCAGTTCTGTAGCATTATATACTATAGTATGAATCTTATATGTATCAGCAGCATTGACAGAGAACGAAGGAGAATTAGCTGTTTGCTGAATTACCAAATTCGAGCCTTTTGTCAATAAATATTTGATACTAAACCCTGCTGGCACTACAGGCGATGTGCCTACAGTTGCCGTTAAGGTCAACGAGCCTCCTGTTGGTAAGCAAAGTGGTGTTCCGCCACCAGATGCCAACAATGTACCCGCACCAACATTACATACAGGAATAATACCTGCATCGATGTCTTTATTATCGCGTGCTGGATCATTGACAGGCTTAGTTGCATCTATTACAATCAACGAGCTCTTTCCATCAGCACCCGCATCGGAGTCTGTTGAAGGTGTACCTTTACCCGTTTGTGTAAAAGAAGAACCTGCAGGTTTATCAAACTTCACGTAGTATTCTCCACTAGGAACGATAAATTCGTATTTACCATTGTTATCGGTATTGGTAGATGAAATTTCATTACCATTTTTATCTAGCAAGATTACTTTCAAGCCTGCTACAGGTGTATCACCTGTATTTTGGATTCCATCTTTATTATTATCGTTAAATACATAGTCGCCAATAGAACCCAGTGGTATAATACCTGCATCTACATGAGGGTTATTGCGTAAAGTATCAGTTACAGCCAAATTAACATTGATAGTAATCAAATGACTACGCCCTAGGAAATCAAAATCACTGTCGAGCTTATCATCAGTACCTTGATTAGCTTTTGTAAACTGACTTTTTGTTGGAGCTGTAACTCTTACTTGATAAGTACCTGACTGAAGGCTGTCGAAAGTATAAATACCCGAAGCGTTGGTAGTTACTGTTTTAATAAAAGTATTTGTGCTTGAATATAAATCTACTTTTACACCAGCAATACCCGGCTCGGCTGAGTCTTTGACACCATTACCGTTATCATCACGCCAAACCAAGTCACCAATAGAACCCATAGCCCCAGGAAGGAATTTTACAGGGCAGCATCCTGAAATAGGGCAAGTGGCATTCATAGCCGTAAAGGCAAACTCGGTATACTGAGTAATGCCTCCTTCTATAAACAAAGAATCATTTTTAACATAAACACCTGCTGTAGCACTGGTAATAGGCACAGAGACACCCGACTCCCCTACTTTTTTAGTCCAAACTACATTAGTATATCCTCTAGGCACTGAAAGAGTAAAAAGGTTGCCCGTATAAAAATAAATCGGGACTGAGAAGCATACAGCAGCTTGGTCATCCTCATTTAGGTTATGATTGTTGGGGGTCGAATCACTATCGGCTTCTCCTTGCTGAATTACCTCTGCACTCGAATAGGCAACACCTCTACCAGCATCGCCATCCTTAACTCTCACTTTAACTTCAAGGATAATTTCGGAATTACCTGCCACCTGACCGATTGTCCACCGCTGCGTTGTACTATTATAAGTACCTACACCCGAAACAGGATTGGCACTCACAAATGATACAGTCGATGGTAAAGAATCTTTTACAATGACATTAGTTGCTTTGTCTGGATTACTATTCTTTAATTTAATAGTATAAGTAATTACATCGCCAGGGCTAGGGTTTGCATTGCTTACAGAATTAGTCAGCGAAAGGTCGGGCAAGCCAGCCTTTGCTCCAAATACAGTAAATATGGTAAGAAATAATAACGCTAGGGTAAAGCGAAGTGTAGAAAAATATCCGTTCAAAGTGCGACCGAAGGAAAACAAATTGCCCTTATTTGATAAAACGCTATTTTGGTTTGGAGTAAACCCTCCAAAAGCGTTCAAATCAAAAGCGGTATTCAACACCATATTGTAGAAGGAATGAACTGTGTTCATGAACTTCCCTACATGAGGTCGAACGAAAAAACTTGCCGCTCGTGTCAGATAAGTAAAAAGATTCATTTGCTGTATGTTTAATTGATAATATTCACTACTAGGACTATGTTCACTGCTGATAAGGGCTGAGCAATTGGAAGGAGTACTATTAACAAGATCTGACGCAAAATTTGTACCTATAGGCTGTGATTTTTTCAGTAATAGCAAATATTCACTTACCAACACAGGTTTGGCTTGTGTCAATGTTATTAATGTTGTATTGCAATCACTGAATCCACAATTTTGTAATTTCTGGTCTTCAGCATAGGATGAAAAAGTAATGTTCGACTGACCCAAAAGGCTATTCGAGAACGTAGAAGTTCTTTTCATCTGCTTTCTTGTTAAAATTTTTCAACTAATTACTTAGGAGGATATAAAATCTTGTTTTGTCAACCACTTTTTTATAAAACTTTGGACGCTCAAGATTAAATAACATCAATGTCTTTCAACACAATGATTTATTCCAGAAATCCTCCAAAATTGTGCCAAAAAGGCTACTTTTTTTCTCTATTAAAGTATGTCAATATACAAACACCTCCAAACAACCTATATACAGGTATTTACTCTAAATTTAATCATTTAGAATAATTTATTTCTTGGTTACTACCGAACACACTTCACTAATTTTTACAAAACTCAAAAAGGTTTTGCCGTATAGCGAAAACTGTGCCAAAGTATTCAAGAACAATGGTACTTTTGAAAATACATGAAACAGATAAGACACGAAAAACAACCTACAAAAGTAGTTATGTTATCCGAAAGGAATACCAATTGGTTAATGAAAGGAATATATATAAATTCAATTTGCGAGCGAAGCACCTATCTTATTCGATATTAGCTTAATGCCAGCAAAGTAAATCAACATTTTGCATATTATCAAGGATATGTACCCAAAATATTATGTCGCTTTCTACGATTTTATTTCTGCCAATTTGACACAGTATCCTCTTGTGGAATTGAATTTGTTAAAGTGTTAGGTATATCGTTGCCATAAAAACCGTGGGGTTTTGCAACACTCAGTAGCGTTTAGTAACACTTAAACAATGACAAAATGACTATGCAAGAGAAAGGTAATATCTCGATTCATACCGAGAACATTTTTCCGATTATTAAAAAGTTCCTCTATTCTGACCATGAAATCTTTCTTCGTGAATTAGTTTCTAATGCTGTCGATGCTTCTCAAAAACTCAAACGCCTTTCGGCTATTGGCGAATATGCTGGCGAATTGGGCGAATTAAAAGTTAAAGTTAACCTCAATAAAGACGAAAAAACTATTACTATTTCAGATTCGGGAATAGGTATGACCGCCGATGAGGTAAAAAAATATATCAACCAAATTGCATTCTCTGGTGCAACCGAATTCATTGAAAAGTACAAAGATAAAGGCGACGAAAAAGCTATTATTGGACACTTTGGACTAGGGTTTTATTCGGCATTTATGGTAGCTGAACGAGTGGATATTATTTCCAAATCGTTTAAAGAAGGTAGCCAAGCTATCAAATGGACTTGCGATGGATCTACCGAATTTGAATTGTCGGAAGGTACTCGTGAAGACCGAGGTACTGACATTGTTCTGCATATTGCCGAAGATTCACTAGAGTTCCTCGAAAACTTCAGATTACAGCAAATTCTTGATAAATACTGTAAATTCCTCCCTATCGAAATCGAATTTGAGGAGAAAACTATCAATAATCCTAATCCAATTTGGGCCAAAGCTCCTTCTGAATTAACGGATGAAGATTATCTGAAATTCTACGAAGAGCTGTACCCGATGTCGGAAAAACCGTTGTTCTGGATTCATCTCAATGTTGACTACCCTTTCAACTTAACAGGTATTCTTTACTTCCCTAAAGTAAAAAATGAACTTCAGCTTCAACGTGAAAAAATCCAATTATATAGCCGTCAAGTATTTATTACCGACGAGGTAAAAGATGTTGTTCCAGAATTCTTGATGTTGTTACATGGTGTGATTGATTCACCAGATATTCCTTTGAACGTTTCGAGAAGCTTCTTGCAGGCTGATTCAAATGTGAAAAAAATCAACAGTTATATTACTAGAAAAGTAGCTGAAAAATTGAGCGACTTATTCAAAAATGATAGAGCTGGATTTGAGGAGAAATTTGAAAATATTGGCCTTTTTGTGAAATATGGTATGATTTCAGACGAAAAGTTCTATGACAAAGCCAAAGATTTCTGTTTGTTGCAAAGTACTACAGGTAAGTATTATACTTTTAATGAATACGCTGAGTTTGCTCAGGAAAACCAGAAAGATAAAAACGACGAGGTGGTATATTTGTATGCTACCGACATCAAGGCTCAGGATGGCTACATTCAATCTGCTACTAAAAGAGGCTATGATGTACTGAAGCTTGACCTCGTTTTGGATGGCCATTTTATCAATATGTTAGAAACCAAGTTGGTAAAAACAAGCCTAAAACGTGTAGATGCCGATACAATTGAAAAGCTTATCGATAAAGGGATTACCCTTGAAGCTGTATTATCTGATAGCCAAAAAGAAGACGTGAAAAAGGTATTTGAAGAGGTTATCAATGATAAAACCAAATCAGTACAGGTAGAAGCTATGTCGGTAGATGAACTCCCTGCAATTGTTACACAAAATGAGTTTATGCGTCGTATGAGCGACATGTCTCGTGTTGGTGGCGGTGGCATGGGTATGTTTGGTGCAATGCCAAACAACTATGTAATTGCGATTAATGCCAACCACCCATCTATTAGCAAAATTTTGCAAACAACAGAGTCCGACGAGCAAAAACGTTTGGCTAAACAAGTGTACGATTTGGCGTTGTTATCTCAAAATTTATTGACTGGTGCCGACCTTACCGCATTTATTCAACGCACTGCACAAGGCTTGTAATATTAGTATTGTTCAAATAACAAAAAGAAAGGCTGTAGTAATTACAGCCTTTCTTTTTGTTATTTTACCGAAATAATTTTAAATTCTGTTCTTCGGTTTTCTTGATGTTGCTTTTCATCGCATACTACACCATCGACACATTCATTTACCAATTCTGTTTCGCCATAGCCATTTGAAATCATACGACTTGGAGAAATCCCTCGTTGGCTAAGATAATCAACTACTGCTCTGGCTCTATTAGCCGAAAGTTGCATATTGAAGTTATCGCTAGAACGGGCGTCTGTATGTGAACGAATCTCTATTTTCATCTCTGGATATTTTACTAATAACGGCAAAAGCGTTTTTTCTAACTCACGAGCCGCATCTGGACGAATAAAGAACTTTCCATAGTCGTAGTAGATATTATTCAACTTAAAAATATCGCCTTCACCGTACATTCCTTGTATATTCTCGATAGTAGGGTTACCTTTTTTCACTTTTGCAATATTTTCTCTGTTGGTAGCATATTTGTCTTTTTTAGCTGTAAGCTTATGTTCGGCACCAGGTTTTACCTGAAACTCGTATCCACCATCTGCTCCTGTTACTACTGTTTGCTTCGTTTTATCGTTTTCATTTTCAAGCGTAACCTGTACCCCTGCTATTGGCTGCTGGTTTACCTCCGATTTTACAACACCTTTTAGTATAGAAACTGGTGCTTTTTCGAGGTATAGTTCTAAGGTAGTTTTCTGAACACTATTGCTTTTGGTAGAATACGCCACCGAGTTCATTTGATAACCTTCTTTGATAGCCTTGAATTCGTATTCAGAATTAGACTCCAAGCAAATCGTTGTAGCACCGTCGATACCTGTTACCCGTAACTCACGATTTTCGGCATTGACGGCCAAACGAACATCTACATTTTCGAGAGGTTGTTTTGAAGCCGCATCATACACTATCAAAGTTAACGGACGGCAGATGCGTTTGAAGCTATAAATATTGTCATCGCTCATACCACCTTTACGGTTTGAGGCAAAAAAGCCTGTATTACGACCCGTATCGGTAATAATACCAAAATCATCTTTTTCAGAATTGATAGGAGCTCCTAAATTATTGATGCCTTTGTAAGCGATACCATCTTTCATTTCGGCATAAAATACATCTAGCCCACCCAAGCCCTCATGGCCGTCAGAAGCAAAATAGAGATTTCCATTGGCATCCACAAAAGGAAACATCTCATTACCTTCGGTATTGATTTCTTTGCCCATATTGACAGGTGTACCCCAATTGCCATCGTTGTATTCGACCACATAAATATCAGTACCACCATATCCTCCTGGCATATCCGACACAAAATAAAGCTTGGTATTGTCTGGAGCTAAGGCAGGGTGTCCGCACGAATATTCATCAGAGTTGAAAGGAAGTTCTTTAATATTAGCCCAAGATTCTTTTACATAATCGGCAATATAGAGTTTCAATTTGGTAGTGCCATCTTTCGACTCCTTTGCTCGGCCTTTGTTAAAGTTATTTCTGGTAAAAATAGCTTTTTGTTCGCCTTTAAAAAAAGCCAAAGGCCCTTCGTGATATTTGGTATTGATAACACGGCTAAACTCTTCTACTTTGTTAGAGGCTGTTCCGTCGGCTTTTAGGGTTTTGTTGCTATTACTTGCCGACAGCCCACCCAATGCCGCGGCCTTCTGTACTACAGTGGAGCTAGTAAGCTGTGCGGTGTCGGGTACAAAATACAAATCTAAAAAAGGCGTTTGATTCCAACTATAAACACGTTTAATAGCCCCCGATTCATCACGAGCCGAACAAAACACCAAACCACCTTTGTAATACATTGGGCTAAAATCGGCCTGTGGGGAATTAATAGGCAAAAATTCAAGCTGATACGACGATGAGTCTCGGTAAAAGCGACTCATGTCCATATAAGATACCGTAAAGCGTTTGCTTCGCATATCGGCAGTTTGCTTTTCGCCATAAATAGAATAGTATTTTTGTGAATCACGGTATTTGCCATTTGAAGCCAAAGCTTGGGCATAATACAAATAATTCTCTGATTCTACATCAGGATAATTCTTCAATAAATCGGCATAAGCTCGTTCTGCATTTTTAGCGTCTTGAACTCTTCTGTAGCTATAGGCCAGTTTTTTGAGGGCTTCTTTCTTTATGTTGGCATCTAGCTTGGTATCGCTTAGCACTTCCTCATACAACTTAATAGCACTGACATAACTCAACTGCTCGTATTCCTTGTTGGCAGCTTTCAATTTTGCCTGACCAAACGACAGTTGGCTCGACAAAAGAAACAACAACGATACATAATAAGATATTTTAAATTGTTTTTTCATGATGGGATTTCTTAGGCTAAATCGTTTTTACAAAGTAAGTAAGACATAAAGTTGACATATTAATAAGATTATTTAGCCCTAACAATAATGGCATTTAGTGGCGACAAAAATTGTTTGAGCCTCACCAACAAACAATTATATACTTTATATTTAACTACTTTATGGGTATTTGTCTTTCATCAAGAGCAATGAAATTGTTAGTTAAAAAACAAATAACGTGCCAATTTTCACCATATTTAGAAGGAAGTTACTCAACCTTCCCCTTTATAAAAGCGTGAGTTCGTTGGCAAAGAACAAGAATGAATTAGCAAAAAGATAATATTTTGAATCAAAAACTTTTCTTCTTGATTTAAACAGCTTTTAGAATCTTAGAAGAAAACCGTACAAAATATTCCTTCGTTTTATCAATGGGCTATTTTCATTTTGAAAAGTTCTTTTGAACGAAGCCACACCACCGAAACGATGATGACAGTCATAGCTCCGCCAAATACCACCGATGGTATTGTACCCATCAGCTTGGCCAATAAGCCCGACTCAAATGCTCCTAGCTCGTTGGATGAACTTACAAAAATACCATTTACAGCCGATACCCTTCCTCGCATTTCGTCGGGTGTAAAAAAGCGTAGTACTGTTTGACGAATAATAACGCTAACACTATCAAATGCTCCCGTAAGAAATAGAGCTATGACCGATAACCAAAAATTGGTAGATAATGCAAATACCAATGTAGCTAAGCCAAAGCCTACTACTGCTAGCAATAAGTTTCGCCAAGCGTTGTTTAATGGAGGGAAATATACCATAACAAACATAGTAAGTATAGCCCCAACCGATGGAGCAGCCCGCAAAATACCCAAGCCCTCTGCTCCTACTTTTAGAATATCTTCGGCAAAAATAGGTAGCAAGGCTATTACCCCACCAAATAATACCGAAAACAAGTCTAATGAAATAGAATATAATATTATTTTGGTTTTGAAAACAAACACGATACCTTCTTTCAGGCTCTTGAAAATATTAACTTTTTCTTCCTTTTGCTCAGGAATTGGCGGTGCGGTGATTGTACTAATAAGAATCATCACTACCAACAGCAACCCCGTAACTACCCAAAGAGAATGCGTTAAACCCAAATACGCATAAAGAAACCCTGCCAACCCTGGCCCTAAAATAGCCCCTGCCTGCCAAAAAGAACTCGACCACGTTGTTGCATTGGCAAATACTTCGATAGGTACTAAAAAGGGATTGAGCGACGACGACGCTGGGCTATAAAACCCTTTAGCCAAACCAATCAAAAAGATAACGCTATAAATCAAAAAGAGCATTTGCTCATGTGCTAGCTTTGCACTAGAATGTGTAGCCCATACCAAAATGACTGACCCCAATATAATCACCGATAAGCTTACCATCAAGATGGTTTTTTTGTTGCGACGATCGGCAAAATGCCCGCCAAATAATGCCAGTGAAATATAGGGTAAAGCCTCTGCTAAACCTATAAGCCCCAAAGCAAGAGGGTCGTGCGTAATTTTGTAAAGCTCGTATCCAAGAATTACTTCCTGAATCAATAAAGCCATAGTAAAAAGACTATTGGCAAACATGTATGCCACAAACTGTGGATATTTTAAGGCAATATACGGCGACTGCCTAACCTTTATTTCATGGGGTGGTGGTGGTTTACTCATCATATTAAAAGTAAGATAGGAAAAAAGAAGATGGCATCGCCAATCCAACGATACCGTTCATTTTTGATAAAAAAAGACTCTATATTGCACACCACAAACAGCACTAAGCTCATGGCCGTTTCAATGACAAATATGTTTTTCTGAAAACTAGACGTTATACCATAATAATTCCACAGGGCTATTGATAACACCAATCCAAACAATAATCGAATGATATTTTTAGACCTCTCAAAGCCCCACACCGATGCCAACGAATGTACTTGAGGAAAGTTTTTTTGCTCGTAAGTAGAAAACAATAATAGGTTTTGAAAAGCAATTAACAAAAAAACTAGTCCAATCATCCAATCTGCCAGCGATAATTCGTGTGGGTGTTGCACCATAGCTGTACCCCATACACCTGCTGCATATACTAGGGCTGTAATTGGTTCTTTATAAGCTTGTAGAATGCTATCTATCGAGAGCTTACTGACAATAGACAAATAGATTATTGTAATAAAGCTAATACTAAAACCAAGCATTAGCGTTGGGTACGAAATTTTGCTTAGTAATAATAATCCTGCCAAAAGGCTCAACACCACTGCCAACTTGAGGGGTTTCTCAAACTGTTTATGAAACAAATGGCGTTGTGTAGGAATTTGCCCGATTTTCTTATTGTCAAGCAGGCGGTCGAGGGTATAAATAATAAAAACCGACACGCCCAACAAATAGGTACTAATGCTGTCTATATAATGATGCCCATCGGGTAGCTTCGTGAATGTGGCATGACAAACCATTGCACCCAGAGCTACGTCTAAGCTTAAATAATTCAATATTTTCAAGATATTGGTATTCCTCATTCAGTTGCCCTAACGCCACAGAGGATATTGGTAAATATCCAGACTTCTTCTGTTTTGAATAGGGGTTAATCTATTTTAAACTTTGGTAAAACTCTAGTTGATTGTACCACAATAGCATCACCAACAGTTACAGTTCCTGTGTTTCCAATCAAAAGGTTTTGACCAAATAATATTTTGTTACCTACTTTTCGGTATTTCGACAAAGTGTAAAGTGGGTCTTTCCCTGTTTTTTCTCCCTTCTCATGGTCGACTGTCGTCATAATACACCTTGAACAGGGTTTTACTCCCCAAAAGGTAGTTGTGCCTATCGTAAATTCATGCCATGTTTCTTCCTCAAATGGCTGTCCACTAGTAAAGACAAAATTTGGACGAAAGCGATTAATCGGAATAGGCGAAGAAAGTTTATTATTGAGGTCGTCCAAAGAGGCTTGGCCTATAATAAGGATAGGATAACCATCTGAAAAAGACGTAATATCGGCTGTATTCAAGGCATACTGAGGGTCTACTTTTCGCTCTGTGGTATCGGGCATATATACCAAACGTACCGACATATCTAGTTTTTTTGAAAACCAATCACTCACCTTTGTATTCACCTCGTTGGCAGGCATGGTATCGTCCCACACTATTACATCAAATTGCTCGGCCAAATATTCGTTGATACCAAAAATAATAGCCTCATTACTAGGACGATGGACAACGGTTACTTGCCCATGTTGAATACTTGGCTGAAATAAGGCCAATTGAGCAAACTGTCGTTGTGTCAAAAAAACACCTTTTTCATCAACAAGCATCCACCTGCGGTCATTTTCCAAACCTCTTTCCAAAATGTTTGCTTGTGTTAGACGAATACCACCCAATGATTTTATAGGATAAATCCAGATTTCTGATAGTTGCATAGCTACTGATAATGACGATATAAAATAATATGTAATTTTAGAGGTAACTGAGCGATTAAAATGGGGCTTCTACTCAATTTTAAATTTTGCCAAATAGTAGAATAATCCTCTGGTTTGTATCTACTCTGCTTAGTGATTTTTAGTTTGTCCCAAACTTCAAATGAAACACCTTTCTGGCAATCAGCACATATAATACAACAGCAATACCCCAGCCCAAAATCATCAAAGAAAAATTAAGCGACGTTAACGAAAACACAGATGGTGAAGGCAAAGCACTATCGGGATACGAAACAAACAGAAACGAATAGATATTATTAGAAGCATGAATCCCTAAAGCAAGTTCCATTTTTTGGTCAAAATAGGTTAATAGGGCAAAAAATAACCCTACACTTATGTAATAACTCATGGCCAAAGCAAAACCCACCTTCTGGGTTTCGGGGTTAAAACTGTGCATAAGCCCAAACAGGATAGAACTTACGAGTACCCCCACCACAATATTTCGAGAACCAATACCTTGCAATAAATACCCTCTGAAAATCAACTCTTCGCACGATGATTGAATAGGAATAAATATTATTCCTACCACAAATGTAGGTATCCATTGCTCTAAGTTTAGGCTAAAACGATACATACTTGGGTCAAAACCATAAAAAACCATTTCTATAACAACAGTACACCCAAACCACAACAAGCCCGAATACAGCACCCGTGTCCAATTCACGCTACTATTGGGAGTTATTAGCGATACTAATGGCCTGCGGTGCATTTGCGAAAGCCAAAACCATAATGCCAAAATACCTCCAATAAAGCTCAAAATAGCTATCATCAAATACCAGTGAGAAGCCACCGTAGGTTTTTGGGTATGAAGGTCGGTAACAAGTACTTGTGGATACGAAAATAGGATTAAACCCAATAGTACCACCACAAAGCCTACTATATATTGCCAAAGTTTGTTTTCTCCAAGGTTGGCTTGCTCAATAAAGGCATTCTTTGTTTCCATAGCGTTTAGAAAATAGAGATACTGGTATTTTCGGCTTCTACCAGCAAGGTAATGGTATTAATAAATTTATGATTGATATACGGAAAAGGCGTATTGATAAAAACATACTTGAAATAATAAACCAGATAAGCCTTTAGCCGATGTATAAAAGAGGTTTTGCCAAACAAGAAAGTACCTTTGTTATAAAGGCGGGTAAGCTCGCGATGGATAATAAAGTTTTCGGTTTTTAGTAAAAACTTCAACGATGTAGGTGTATAAAGGTTGATATGACCATACGACAAAAAGTGTTTTACCTTTTTGTCTGCCCCAAACCTATAGTCTTTAGGTACTTCTATGACCAAATACTTTGCTACCCGATGCAGTTCTTTTAGTAAGAGGCGTTCGTGTTCTACGTGCTCTAGAACGTGCGTCAGTATCACCAAATCAAAGGATTTGTCTGCAAAAGGTAATGAATACCCATCAAATAACATTACCGATACCAAATTGGGAATCTGCTTTTCTTTGATTTTGTCCACACCACTTTCCGAAATTTCTAAAGCTGAAAACTCTTTGGCAAACGATACCTTGCTAAGTTCTAGTAATACACTGCCATCGCCTGCTCCTACTTCCAATACCTTATTGAAAGTATATCCTTGGGTAATATCTTTGATATTTTGGGCTTTTTGAATAGCCCCCAAGCCTCGCCATTGTGCTGTTTCGTTGAGGTACTGATTGCTGTACGCTGATTGTAGATTACTATTAACGGATACTTTCATAGAAAAGAGAATTATTGTTGAAATGGATTGCTAAAAGCAGAGGAAATATATATTCGTAATAAATAAACGTCAACAATAAGGCTATTTAATCTTATTTCGGCCTGATAAAATAAAGTTTAAATAGCCGCAACATCAAGGCTAAAAGATTGTTTTCTACATTCCATTAACGCTAAAATCTTGTAAATCCTGATAATAATCAACAACATACTATTTAAACCATGTTATGATTTAACAGCAAATATATTTAATTGTAAATCCATCGATGGGCTATTGCTATAGGTACGATTAATAAAAGGAATTGGGCGGTCTTGGGCATCTCTGATAAAATAACGAAAGCCATTTTTAGTCAAAATACTCAATAATACATCCAAATCCTGTGGTCTGTTCGGAAACGAATGGTACTCAATAAAAATATGATTAATATGGCCTAAATCGTCTTGACAGTCTTTAAAAACCTCTACTTCTGCTCCTTCAATATCCATTTTTAGCATATCTATTTGGGCATATTGTTGTAGATAACCCTTTAGCCGAACCGATTCGATATGCTGCTTTTCGCCTTCGCCATAAATCGACGCTCCGTCTGAACCTTCGGTTACAAAGTCGATGCCGTCGCTGTGTGTCCAAACGGCTTTACTGACAATATTAATATCTTGAATACCATTAGAGGTTAAGTTTTGGGTCAAAATAGCGGCTATCTGTGGGTCGGCCTCAAAAGCTGTAATTTGAGCTTGTGGATATATTTTTTTGAAAAACAAACAACTTGTACCAATATTTGCCCCGCAGTCTAATATAACTGGGCGAGGGTTTTTGCTGGCAAAGCGATAACTCTGTGAAAAGAATATTTCTTCGTACTGAAACAAAAACGACATACAGTCGGGTACAGTAAAGGTACATCCCTGAAAACGTACTGTTCGAGCCTGATAACGTGGCACAGTACCAATTTTGGCCATCAATGTCAGCATTTCTCTGGCTTCGGGCGTACGCAAATAATGATAAGGATATTTTAAAAAATATTTTAGGGCAAATAACATACCTGATAAGTTATTGAACAAATGAGTGGGCTAATAAATAATACTATGATAATCAGGCCAATACTACTCATTTGAGGTTTGCTGTTTTGTAACTTTCTTAATTATTTTGTGGGCTGATTGGTAACATACCTGAAGGCTTTCCCGTAGTTGTTGATAACCACATTGATATTCACCTCTTTGTTGATAATATTACCCGAATTCCGACCCATTTCCCGTGTTTTTTCAGGATTAGCCAACATCGATGCTAGCTTGGTGTACAAATCTTCGGCATCGCCATCCTTGAAAATATAACCATTGTAACCATCTCGAACCAACTTTTTCTCTGTTCCATCGGCCACCGAACACACGATTGGTTTATCAAAACACATAGCATCGTTGATAGACAAGCCGCCCATTCCTGCCAACACATACACCAACGAAGCATTGAAGTATTGTCCAAGCTGAGTCATTTCATAAACTGCACCAACAAACTCAACCTGCTCCTGAATACCCAAACTGTAAGCTTGTTTTTGTAAGTTTTCAAGTTCTGGCCCTGTACCAACAATGGCGAGTTTGGCCGTCGGAAATTGCTGTAAAAGCTTGGCAAAAACCTCTATCAGCATATCTACTCGTTTCCATTTCACCAAACGCCCAACATGTAAAAGCCGTAGTGGATTGTCTGGCAAAACGGTATTTACACCTTCTATTTTGGCTTTTTCTCTAAAGATTATATCCGTATCAGGAGAGTTGTAAATGATAAAGATTTTTTCTTTGGGTACACCATAACTTCCAAAAATCTCGAAAGCCTCCTCAGTATAATCCACATGAGCATCTACCAAATTAAACGCCCGTTGATAGGTATATTTCAGCAAAGTATATTTCAACTTAAATGCTAGGCTATTGGGATTCAGCTCAGTTTTGAGGGTTTCGGTTACGGCTCCACCCTTGGCATAATAGTCCAAAGCCTCTTGAAACTTAGGAATATTAAAAGGTATTTCCTTCAAAATCAATTTGATACCCATTCTTCTAATTTTCCATAACAGCCAAGGGTTATATACAAAAGTGAGAATATAAGGCCAAATAGTAACAATAACGTCGGGCTTTTCCTGTTCTATTGTTGCGAGAAAGTTCTTAAAAAAAGGCTTTCCCCAAGGAGTTTTGTATTCTTCCAAAAAATGCACTTTGAACGCTATTCCTTCCAAAGTTTGATGTACCCCTGCCCCAACACTTTTGCCGTCGCTTTTAGGAGCAATCACAACAATTTCTTGCCCCTCAACTTGGTTGAGTCGATTAAGTACCAAATTATAATAATGTGGCAGTCCGCCAAATGTGAATAAAACCTTCATAATACTTTTTATTATCGGGAAAACAAGGGTTTCGCTCTCATTATCAACACCTTAAATACCCTTATTTACCACTCTATACCTTCTGCTAAAACAATTACTACTATTTTTTCATAATTCTTAATTTTCGCAAAATACTTTTTACTGTCTTGGTAGCATCGTCCGAGATATTAAAATACAAAACACCTCCACCAAATATTACACAAATAATCACCGAACGAATCACGATAGTAGTTACATTTCCAACAAAACCAGTGCCTATTCGAGGAACAAGCAATACTAAAAAATATGTCCCCAAAAATAAGGCCAATACTTTGACGGTATCCCAAGTAAAGGGCTGTAAATCAAGTTTGATTTTGATAAAAAGGAATTTCGTTCCGTTGTACACCACTACCGACGTAAGAGCCGCCAAAGCTGCTCCATTGAAGCTATAAATCGGAATCAATATCAGGTTGGTAATAACTATCAAGATGGCCAAAAGTACATAAAATGCCAAATCGTAACGATAGTATTTAGAATTGATTAAAATTTCGGAATTAAGCCCCGTAGCCATATCGATGACTTTGCTAAGACCAAAGAAAAACACTACCCAACGACCTTGCGAATAAATATCAGCTTTGGGTAATAACTCAAAAATTTCATCGACATTGCACCAAATCCCCAAGAATAAAAAGGCCCCAACAATAAACAAAATCAAGGAGGATTTCTTGTAGAGTTCTTCTATGTGTGCAATATCATTTTTCTGCCAAGATTCGGCCAAAAGAGGTAAGCTAATAGAAGCAATGGCATTGCGAGGAATAGCAATTACCAAGGCTATGCGTGAGGCTATATCAAAAATAGCCGTAGTATTGAGCCCTCCATCATAAGCAGGCAACATAATTTTTTCGACATGCTGAATCAACGTAAAACTTGCCCCTGCCAGCAAAACCCACAAACCATACTGATACATCTCTTTGAAGAGAGGGTTTTTGTAAATCTGCCAGTCAATGGTCAAATACAACTTGCCCAATAGCTTGATATACAATAACAAAGCTACAATACCCAAAACGTATGTAAAAATGGTAATAGCAATGAGCTGCTCAAAAGAAATATAGCCTAAACCAAAGGCTATCACCAACGCCCCATTGGATAGCCGAAGCCCCAACTCGCGAATAATAGCAGGAACAACAATACGAAGGTGAACTTTTGAATACGACTCCAATACCGAAATATACGCTATACAAAAAGTAAGAGGAAGCATATAATAATAATACTGAATCAGCAAAGGCGATTTACTTTCATAAATACTATTAAAAACACCCTGCAACGAAAGGTACAGAATAGTAAATATGAATAAGCCAATAAGCGGTGTTACCAACAAAAAACCTAAAAAACCATTGTGCCGAGTATCATCATTACAAAACCGATTGAAATACCGAGTTGTAATATGAGGAAGACCAATCTGAGCAAAAGACGCAAATACCGTTGTGAAACTCACCATAGCAGAAGCATACAACCCAAACTGCTCTTGTGTCAGAAATTTGTTATAAATAACAAGTACGTTTAAAACGCCAACCGCCGTACCCGCATACGTTACGACCGAATTTTTTAATCCTTGACGAATGATAATGCCCATGAAGGAAAGAATAACCTTGAGGGTTTATTCTATTTTGTTGAATACTAATTTTTAAATAATCTTGTTTTTTGCCTATTCTGGCGATTGGACTTAGCTATGGCTGGATACCCAGCTAGCAATCTCCACACTTGTTTGAATACCAAAACAGCTCTTTTAAAATACCCTCTTTTTATTTCTGTCCAAATTAGCCGATGGCTATGAAAGCCAAACATAAACATTGCTTGAACAAATGAGTAGTTAATGTTTTTTAGTAATGCTAAAAGCTGACCCTTTACCTGAAATTGCTCTGAAATAGACAACTCTTTGGGGTTTACTTTTTTGCTACGATTTTCTCTATCGTGGCAAATATGAGCCAAAGGTGTAAACCCAACTTTAAATTGATGATATTTAACCCGATTGATATAGTCTACGTCTTCACCATACATAAAAAATAGCTCGTCGAATCCGCCCACAATATCAAGACATTTTTGAGAAATAAACCATCCTGCTGCATTAACAAAAGCTAATTCATATAATTTTTGGTGAGTAGTTGCACAAACAGCCTCTTTGGTTGACAATCCAGTACTCTGCCAAACATAATGGGCAAACCCTCCATCAAGCTCTTGTTGAGTTGAATCGAAGTGAATAGGACTAATTAAACCATACTCTGGGTACTCCTGAGCCACATGATAGAGTTGTTCTAAACAGTTGGGTAAAATCCACGCATCTTGGTTTAATAAAAAGACATGAGAGGCATTATTTTGCAAAGCTAGTGCTATTCCAAGGTTATTGGCACGTCCAAAACCTATATTTTCTTTACTCTCTAGTAAGTGTACTTCTGGATATTGCTTTTTAATAATATCTACTCCTATTTTTATCGGAGAATTATTGTCTACCACCACAACCCGAGCCTCATGAGCGTATATTTTTAAGCTGTCCAAACATTGCGTTATCCACTGTTCTCCATTATAATGCACTACAATTACCCAAATATTTTCTAGCATAAAAAAGCGTATTATTAAAGTTTACGAATATAAAAACACGCTTGGTCGCCATCTTTTGCCTCATTCAATAATTGGGCTTGCTTCTTATATTTTCGCAAAATGGGGATTACTTTCAAACGATTAGATAGCTTATTCAATGAATCGGGGCTATTGGTAGCTACGTTATTTTTGAACTGCTCGCTACCCCAGAATTGAAAAGTTCCTGAGTCAAAAACAACTTGGTCTATGACAAACCCTGTTTGTTGTAACAATAATCCCAAGCTCTTTTCGGTATGCAAATAAAAATGGCGAGGAGCATCTAGCTGTACCCAATTTTCTTGATAAGTACGCCAAGCGTATGCTCCTGCCACAGGAATACGAATAATCAACTTTCCTCCTTTGGGCAATAATTTAGCTATATGTACTAAAGCTGCCTGTGGATTGGGTAGATGCTCGAATACATGATGTAGCATAATGGTATCATACTCGCCATCAAGCTCTTCGATACTCTTTTTCAGCACCTTAATATTCGCTTGAGGGTATTCGATATCTTTATCTACGAAAGGGTCAATTCCTAATAAGTTTTGATAACCTAACCCTGCCAAGGTTAGTAACAAATTGCCTACCCCAGAACCAATATCTAAGATTTTACTTTCAGGCTTCGTTTCCGACAGCCGCATCCAGTCACTTACTTGGTATGTTCCTCTTTTCCACTGTAATAAAGCTCCAACAATAGAGGTTTTACCTATACCCTGCTCAAAATGCTTACGCTCTATCCATTTATCCCAGCTCGACTTATGCCTTGGCTGGAAGGAATAATAGGCTTTGCCATGAGGAGCATAATATTTTCCTACATCTAATGGATAATCTTTTATTTGAACACAGCCACAATTGGCACAGGCAACATACTCAAAAGTATCTCGTGTACCAAACATCATCTCTCTAACCTGATATGATTTATTTTCTTTAGAATTTTCACAAATTCTACATTTCATACGCATGAAATTTTGTAGTTTTTTTACAAAAATATTCAATTTATATGAATAATTTAGGGGTATTATAATATAAGTATATACTTTAATATTTAGTTACAAAAATGAAAACTTTACCCAGAATAATCGTACTAGGGTTATTATTATCATTATCCTCTTCGGCATTTAGTCAAAGTTCAGACAAAATTTCTTTCTCAAATTACGTAGGTATTGGCACATTTACCCCCGACTACAAACTTACCCTAGAAGGTAGTAATAGTGGCGGTGACCCTTTAAATGATAATCGAACCTATTTATTCCTTAAAAATACACAAGAAAGTACTGCTTCTGTAACTAATATTCAAATCAAAGCTGGAATTAGTAATTCTTCGACTTTCTTGAATCATGCTTCGGCAAGTTATGGTACCGACTATTATGGATTAAAATATGCTAATTTTGGACAGCTATGGTCTACAGGGTCGGGATTAATTCTTCGTGCAGGTTCTAGTAATACTCCTGAAGGTGTTATTAAATTCATGACAGGTACAGCTCAAAATGGCGACTCCAATGAACGAATGCTTATCGATAGTAACGGTTACGTTGGTATCGGAACATCTACCCCCTCCAGTAAACTTCAAATAACCAATGGCGATGTTTACATTGATAATCCATCCAAAGGTATTATCCTAAAATCTCCAGATGGGTCTTGTTGGAGAGTAACAGTGAATAATGACGGTTATTTTAGCAATACTAAAATAGTATGCCCATAAACCATCATCCCCACTACCTTTTTCAATAGATAGTAGGGATGATTTATTTTAATAAACTCTTGGCTTCGGCTAGCGTCGATTTGTATTCGGCTAATTTACTGGCCTTTTTGGCATATTCCTTCATCTTGTCGGGTTGTCCTGCTCGCTTCGCTATTCTTGCTAAACTCAAATATGCTACTGCGTGATAGTCTTTGGTAAAACGTTCGTCGTAAGGCATTTTTAGGGCTTTTAACAAATAGCTTTCTGCCAAACGGTCGTCTTTATGTTCTTTTTCGGCTTGTATACCCTTAAATATGTGGGCGGCACATTGAAACATCACTCCTTTTTGCTTCATGAGTTTATCTACATATACCTCTGCTTCTTCATATTTGCCTACTGCGGTCAAAATTTCGGCTCGTTGCATTTGGTACAATAAATTATCAGGATATTTTTCTATCAAAATATTATTGTAAGTCAATGCTTTATGGGGGTTCGATTCATATTTCATATAAACATAACCCGCATAAAAAGTAGCTTCATTTTTTACAAAAATGGTTTTTCGTGTTGCTAAATCCAATTGTTGTAAACCTAACTTTTTGTTACCATCTGCAAAAAAGAACATAAATGGCTTAATTAACGAATGGGTTTCGGGGTATTCTATTCGATAATAGTTATAAATACCCGACGAGTACAAAAACTCTGGCTGTTTTTCTGTCCACTCCAAGCCTCTTTTCAGGTATGTATAAGCTTTTTTAGCAACCCCAACGGCCTTCATAAATTCCTGATTATCGGCATCGTAAGCAGCCAAGTAACCCAATGTGGCTAATTCAAAAAAATTGGCTTCAATGTCATCTTCATTTTTGTCGAGCATTGCCTCTGCCAATGCCCTGCTTTGGTTGAGATACGCCAAGTATGTTTTTTGGTGAGATGGGTATTCTTTTAAAGGAAAATACTGTAATTCGGTTTGGATAGCCATAAGTGTATAATACACAGGGTGCTGAGGGTACTTGGTTTTTAACCTCAAAAAAGTATCAGCCGATTCCTTAAAATCGTAGGAATACATTTTTTCTAACCCTATTTGAATTTGCTGGCGGGCTTGTGGGTCTGATAAAATCTGTGCATGTATTTTTAAAACAAACAGCGTATTGAGGAGAAGTAGAGAAAAAAAAAGTTTTTTCATGTTATACATTATGGCTTGATGCAATTTATAATGGAGTCTATACTATTAGCAATATATGAGGATAAGTGTTTTAATACAAATCAAACCTTATTATGTACATTTGTTGTTATTATTGTCTTGAACCAGTACTTTTCACCACTTATTGATGAACTTTTTTTCCAAAACTTATCTGAATACCATTCCTGAGGTTTACTAACATTCAGGATGTCAGATAGTTTTAGCCCAATAGAAATATGATAAGCTACTCACATTTTATGTTGAACAATGGCCTCAAGGTGTATGTTCATGAAGACCACTCTACGCCCATTGCGGCGGTAAATATATTATATAATGTTGGCTCGCGCGATGAAGATGAAAATAAAACAGGCTTTGCTCATTTATTTGAACATTTGATGTTTGGAGGTTCAAAAAATATTGCTTCCTACGATACTCATCTCCAATTGGTTGGGGGCGAAAACAATGCTTTTACCTCGCCCGATATTACCAACTATTATATTACACTTCCGTCGGCCAATTTAGAAACAGCTTTTTGGTTGGAATCTGACCGAATGCTGTCGCTGTCTTTTGACCCAAAGGTTTTGGAAGTACAACAAAAAGTAGTTATTGAAGAGTTCAAACAACGTTACCTCAATCAGCCTTATGGCGATGTTTGGCTCAAACTTCGTCCTTTGGCGTATACCACTCACCCCTACAAGTGGGCAACGATTGGCAAGGAGATTTCGCATATAGAAAATGCTACCATGGACGACGTAAAGGCGTTTTTCTATAAACACTATTTGCCTAACAATGCCGTATTGGTGGTAGCTGGCGATGTCACGGTTGAACAAGTCAAGCAATTGTGTAAAAAGTGGTTTGAGCCTATTCCTGCTGGGAATGCTCCTGTCAGAAATCTGCCTCAAGAACCCAAGCAAACGGCTGCTCGTTTTCTCGAAACCCAAGCACCAGTACCTTTAGATGCCCTATACAAGGTATATCATACGCCTGCTCGTTATGCCGAGGGCTTTCATGCTGTCGACTTGGCAAGCGATATTTTAGGGCGTAGCAAGTCATCGAGGTTGTATAATAAGTTGGTAAAAGAACATTCTATTTTCAACTCTATCAATGCCTATGTTACATCTTCGCTCGACCCCGGCTTGGTAGTAATACAGGGTAATCTCAACCAAGGTATAAGTATTGAAGAAGGCGATGCCGCTATCAATGATTTATTACAAGATTTTACCCAAAATGCTATTAACGAAACAGAACTAAATAAAGTTAGAAACCAAGCTGAGTCAACTTTGGTATTTTCGGAGGTAGAGCTGCTCAATAGGGCTATGAATTTGGCTATGGCGGCCAATGCTGGCAATGTTGAATGGGTAAATCAAGAGGCTGAAAAAATTCAGGCGGTAACACTCGACGAACTCAGCCAACAAGCTAAGGCAATTTTTGACCCTAACCATTGCTCAACTATGTATTACCGTGCAGTTCAATAGCCTATCAAATAGGCCATTACATCAATTAAGAATTGGATATTATTATGAAGATTAGAGTAGGACAAGGCTACGACGTACATCGTCTGGAAGAAGGACGAGATTTTTGGCTTGGGGGTATTTTAGTACCTCATACGCATGGGGCTGTCGGTCATTCGGACGCTGACATTGTTTGCCACGTAATTTGTGATGCCTTATTGGGGGCCGCCAATATGCGAAATATTGGTTACCATTTTTCTGATAAAGACCCTCAATGGAAAGGCGTGGATTCTAAGATTTTGCTCAAAAAGGTCATGGAAATGATTCGTGAAGCAGGTTGGGAAGTAAACAATGTCGATGTAACGATTATTTTGCAAGTACCCAAACTGAACCCACATATTCCTCAGATGAAAACTGTACTTGCCCAAGTAATGAATATCGACGAAGAAGACCTTGCTATAAAAGCTACTACTTCCGAACATATTGGTTTTGTAGGCCGTGGAGAAGGTATTGCGGCTCAGTGTGTGGCCTTGATATATAAATAATTGCGGTTTTGTTGGTGCATTAGGTAGTATATATTGGCCTAATGCACTATCTGTTTTTTAGTATGGTTATTGCCTCAACTGCACAAAAACCCAACTATCAAATACAAGGCCATTTTTGATAATCGCTTTTTTCTGAATAGATTCTAAGGTAAAGCCTGCCTTTTCTAGCACTTTCATAGAAGACTTGTTATAATCAAATACACCTGCATAAATCCGCTCTATTTCCTGAAAATGTGTAAATGTATAGGTTACCATTTGCCTAACGGCCTCGGTCATAATACCCATGCCCCAATACGGCTCTCCTAGCCAATAGCCAATTTCGGCCGAACAGCGATGTACGTCTGTACCCACTATAATACCGATTCCTCCTATTACTTGTCCATCGACATCAATAGCCAAAGATGCTAGTGGTGGAGCTATCGTTTGGTTGAAACTCACCCACCAAGTAGCATCGTCGATGGTGTAAGGATTGGGGAAGCTGTCTCGGACATTTTGGGCTATTTTGGAGTTATTGGCATAAAAAGCGATAGATTCTTCATCGCCATACCGAAAAGCTCTTAGTGTAAATTTCATTTGAGTTATTTGATGAAGTGTTGGCAACAAAAATCTTGAAAAAGATGGTTACTTTACATGAAAAGTAAAAAATTATTCCTGTTTTTTTAAAATAAATGTACACGAAAGTTTAAATGCTTTTTCAGGTTGAGAATTTCGGAATAGAGCTAAAATGGCTTTGCTTCCTTTATACAAGTAGAACAAACCGAATAAATCTGAAAGCCGATATCTTACCTCTAAAATTTTTCTACTTTTTGTATTTTGGAATGCTATTTGAAGTAGATTTAAAACCTAGTACATGGCCTAATGGTAGTTGATACCTCATGCTGTAAAATGATTAGGGGCAAAGCCTATATAAGTAGAAGTGCTAATGTGAAATTTTGAGGACTCATCATGATTTATTAGGCCGAATCCAGAATTTTTGCATAATTACTGCTTTATTGTAGAGAAACCCGACAACACTTACTTAGCTGAAAACCATACAATTATTTATCTATTATGTCAAAAAAACAAAAAACAAGCAAGCCTAACAGTTTGTCGCCTAAAGCCTTTGCTCAAGAAAAACCTTCTCCTGCCAGCACATCAATAGCCTTTGAAGCACAGCCTATAGCCAAATGGTTCGCTATTGTGATACTTCTTGTTGTGGTATTCGCCGCTTTTTCGGGAGGATTCAAAAATCAATTTGTAGATTGGGACGACCACGTTTATATCGAAAACAACTACCTTGTTACTCAGCCTAAAGGACATTGGGCCGAAGCCTTCAAAAGCCATGTAGCCCTCAACTATCACCCACTTACAATTTGGTCGCTCATGGTAAACGCTAGCCTTTCAGGGGTTGAATCGGCCAAGGCTTTTATTGTAACCAATTATCTGATTCATTCTGTCAATGTTTTATTGGTTTTTTGGTTGGTATTATTACTATCAGGTCGCCAACTCCTCCCTTCCTTTTTTGCGGCTCTTCTATTTGCGATACATCCTATGAGGGTCGAGTCAGTAACGTGGGTTTCAGAACGAAAAGATGTACTATACGGCTTGTTTTTTATTGCATCGAGTATTGCTTATTTGTATTACATAGATAAAGGTTATCAGAAAAAATACCTTATATGGAGTTTTATCCTATTCTTTTTATCGTGCCTTTCTAAGGCTCAGGCAGTGGTATTACCTGTTGTATTACTTTTACTTGACTACTGGCGAAACCGTAAATTTGACCTGAAATCTGTCCTCGAAAAAGCTCCATTTTTCATTTGTTCCTTGCTTTTTGGGCTTATTGCTACAAACATTCAGAGTGGAGGCGATTTTCATGGCACTATTCATATTATTGGCGAACAACGCACAGCCCTCAATTTACAAGTATTTAGTTTGTTTCAACGTTTACAATACGCTGGCTATGGTTTCTTGATGTATTTTTATCATTTGTTTTTGCCCCTAAATTTATCAGCCTTTTATCCTTACGAATCCACAGGCCCCAATGTCAAATTCTATTCAATTGGCTTGGTTATTATGCTTATTACCTTGGTGGCCACAGTTTTGTTATACAAACGCTCAAAATTGGTATTTTTTAGCATCGGCTTTTTTGCTGTTACAGTAGCATTGGTGTTACAATTTATTTCGGTGGGAGCTGCTATTATGGCCGACCGCTACACTTATATTCCTTATATAGGCTTATTTTTTTTACTAGGCATGGGACTACAAACCATTGCCGAAAAAAATGCGTCACTCAAACAAGCTGTTTGGATTATGGGCTTTGCCTTTGTAGGTTTTTGCTTTTTCCAGACCAAATCACAAGTAGCTATTTGGCAAAATACAGGAACTCTATTCGGACAAATTATTCGGGTATATCCCAACGACTACCGTGCCTACCATACTTTGGGTAAATACTTAGGTGAAAAAGAAGGGCGACTTGATGAGTCGATTCAAAATAACCTCAAAGCTATTGAATTAGGCTATAAAGACGATTCGGGGCCTTGGGAAAACCTCGGTACAGCTTATGGTATGAAAGGCGATACACCAACTGCCCTAAAATATTTTGATGAGGCAATTCGCCGAGGAGCTAAAACTGGCGAAGCCTATATGAACCGAGGGATTGCTTACTTTACCCTTCAGCAACCTCAAAAAGCATTACCTGATTTTGAAAAATCTTTGACTTTGCCCAATAAAAAAATCCTTCAAAGTCGTACTTTCTTGGCAGCGGCTTATTTGGCAACAGGCAATGTACAAAAATCTCTTGATGCCTATAACAACCTTATCGATAAAGAAGGTATCAACGACCCCCTTTTGTGGTTTAACCGTGCCCTAGCTCGCCAACAACTTGGCGACCGCCAAGGGGCTATTCGCGACTTCAAGCAAGTACTTAGCCTCCAGCCCAACAACGAAGCTGCTAAACAAAACCTCAAAAATATCGGTGGATAAAGAGAATGGCTACGTTTTATAAAACTGAATCAAAAACTCCATGAAATACAATTTACCTATTATCTGGTAAGAATAATTGCCAGATAATAGGTAAATACGTTTGAGAGGGTAGGGATTCTGAAAATTAATTAATCGTAATATCCTGATTACGAGTAGTGTTTCAGAGATTTCAAACTTATCCTGAAACAAGTTTGAACAATTTCATTGGAAAAACGAGCGTCTATACAAACATACATTTTTTGTTTTTGTATTATAGCCTTATCATAAACCCCAATTTGTCTAAACAACTTTTTTGTTATTTTTGACAAAAATTCGCGATGCTTACCAGCACCTTTACCCCAATATTCCAAGCACCTCCATTTATTAAGTGATAAAAAACACCTTATGCCTTCTAGCGTTGCCTCAGAAAGCATCATATTTTATTTTGCATACTTACTTGAACTATAAATAAACCACATACTCTTTTCTGAACTTGTTTTCAGAAAATTAGTATTAAGCTTAACATAAAAAAGAAACAACCTCGTTTAATATGTTATAGCAAATCCTATAATAATGAGAAAACTTTACCTTTTTAGCGTCATTCTAAGTGTAATCGCTATATTAGACGTTCATTCGCAGTCTTTCTTTTCGTTCAAAAAGAACAGAGAGCCGCAAAGAAAAAAACTATACGAAAAGCATTCGTCCTTAGCTTTTGGGCTGGGTACTTCTCATTATTTTGGCGACATTGCTCCATACACCAATGTTGTACCTTCGCTTATTCAAGATATTCGCTGGAATGCAGGTGTTGCTTTTCAACGCCATTTGTCACCCCATTGGGCATTACGCCTTGGATTTACTTGGGTAAGAATTGCTGGCGATGACAACCATTTTCAAGGAAAGGCAGGTTTTGAACAGCTATTTATGCGAAATGCTCATTTTAGAAACGACCTCCAAGAATTATCGGTAATGGGAGTTTATAATATCATTAAAGAAAACCGAAATTCGTACAACCGCCCTCAATGGATACCCTATTTGTTTGGTGGCTTGGCTATTTTTCACCATAACCCCGTAGCCATGGCTCCAAGTGGCCTCAACGACATACAACCCAAAGAATGGGTAAGCCTACAGCCACTTGGTACAGAAGGACAGGGCTTGCCAGGATATGCACAACCCTATAGCCTTATTTCGGCAAGTATTCCATTAGGTGCGGGGGTTTCGTACAAACTAAATAAAACATGGGACATTGGCTTTGAAGTAAGTTTACGATACAGTTTTACCGACTACCTCGACGACATTGGGGGAGCGTATGCCAATCCTGATGACCTACAGAACAGTAATCTGACCGCTTTTGCTTTTGGCCACCGAGAACTAGAAAAGTATGCTATCAGAACAGGGAATGACCGAGAGCCCGGTATTCGAGCATGGTTTGCCGCAGTAGGTAATCCCCTTTATGCCGACCCAAATTTTCCATTAAACAGCATTGTTAATCCAGATGGATTTGACCGAAACTTTACCCGTAATTCTACGGCTAAAATCAATGATAGCTATTTATTAACAACTATCAAACTGGTATATCATATCACGCCATCTATCAAGTGCCCCAAACTTAAATAAGTCCTGAAAACTTACTTTCATAACGCTCGTACCGCAAATACGAGCTTTTTTATTTGTTTTTGCTCTTAAAATTCTTAACTTAGTATATGTAATTAGCCCTTATTTTGAGCCTAGACCACGCTAAAATTGGCCGTTTTACTCACAAAAAACAATCTAAATATATACTGATCACTTAGTCCCCATTAAGCCGATATGTCCGTAGAAGCAGTAGCGATAGACTTAGAACTAGAAAGAAAAGAAATTCTGAAACGGTACAGGAAATTGCTTTTATCCGCAAAACCTTATCTACAAGATAACGATGCCAAATTAATCAAACAAGCATTTTTGATATCAATGGACGCACACAAAGATATGCGTCGTAAGTCGGGTGAACCTTATATTTACCACCCTATTGCTGTTGCTCAAATTTGTATAGACGAAATTGGACTAGGGGCCACCTCGATTATCTGTGCCCTCTTGCATGATGTTGTAGAAGATACCGAAATAACTCTTGATGAAATTGAAGAAAAATTTGGCAAAAAAGTAGCTAAAATTATAGATGGCCTCACCAAAATATCAGGTGTTTTTGAATATGGCTCATCGCAACAAGCCGAAAACTTTAGAAAGATGCTTTTGACCCTATCAGACGATATTAGGGTTATTCTCATCAAACTAGCCGACCGCCTGCACAATATGCGTACTTTGGTAAGCATGGCTCGTGACAAGCAACTCAAAATTAGTTCAGAAACTTTTTACCTTTATGCACCACTCGCTCACCGTTTGGGGCTTCATGCCATTAAGTCGGAACTAGAAGATTTGTGCCTCAAATATACCGAGCCAGAGGTATATAAAGACATTGCCAAAAAGCTCAAAGAAACGAAAGCGTCTCGTGAAAAATTCATCCAGAACTTTATCAGACCAATCGAAAAAAGCTTACAAGACCTTGGACTCAAGCATGTGATCAAAGGGCGACCTAAATCCATTTTTTCTATTTATAATAAACTCAAAAAGAACCATGTTCCTTTTGACGAAATCTATGACCTTTTTGCCGTTCGGGTAATTTTGGAAGTACCCAAAGAACAAGAAAAATCGGCTTGCTGGGCTGTTTATTCTATGGTTACCGACCATTATAAACCCAATCCCGACCGCCTTAAAGACTGGATTTCAAACCCTAAATCAAATGGCTACGAATCGTTGCACACTACTGTAATGAGTTCTGGCAAACGAGGACGATGGGTAGAGGTACAAATCCGTACCACACGGATGGACGAAATTGCTGAAAAAGGCTTTGCCGCCCACTGGAAATACAAGGGTAACGATACTCGTACCAATAAAGCTTTTGAATCGTGGCTTTCGCAAATTCGTGAAGCCTTAGACAATTCAGATAAATCACAACAATCGGCTGTCGAACTTGTCGACGACATTCGTAGTAGCTTGTACAACGAAGAGGTATTTGTTTATACACCAAAAGGAAAGCTTATTGTACTCAAAGATGGTGCTACAGCCTTAGACTTTGCCTTTGAAATCCACACAGAAGTGGGGGCTCGATGTATAGGAGCTAAAGTAAATACCAAACTAGTACCACTCAGTTATAAGCTAAAAACGGGAGATATTATTGAGTGTATCACTTCGTCGAAACAAAAGCCTTCTGAAGATTGGCTCAATTATGTTGTTACAACAAAAGCCAAATCCAGAATTAAGGATTATATCAAGGAGGCCAACAAACAACACGTGGTAATGGGGCGTGATATGATTGAGCACCGCCTCAAGATTATTGGTGTCAATACTCTTACATTGGAAGTGACCAACCAGCTCCGAGCCTATTTCAATGCCAAAGATGCCAACGACTTATTTTATCGTTTTGGAAAAGGCTATATCCAACTCGACGAACTCAAAAAATGGAAGTCCGACCGTGAGGCTCATGAACGCAAACAAGCAGCCAAAGCTATTCAAGAGCCATTAACCAACACCAAAAATGTTGTAAAGGAACTCAAAAAACTTCATGGCGACCGCAAGGATGCCGATGCTATTTTGATTGGCGAGGATATGGACAAAATCGACTATACATTGGCCAAATGCTGTAATCCTATTGCAGGCGACGATGTATTTGGCTTTGTCACTATCAACGAAGGTATCAAAATCCATAGAACCTCTTGCCCGAATGCCTCAGAGCTGTTGTCACGACACGGCGACCGTGTACTAAAGGCAGTTTGGGCATCAAAAGTCAATATGTCGTTTGTGGCTCACCTTATTATCAAAGGTACCGATCGTATGGGGCTTATGAACGATGTTACACGGGTGATTTCGCAAGAACTCCAAGTGAATATCCAAAACCTTTCGATTGGAGTAAAAGATGGTATTTTTGAAGGGAAAATCGCTCTAATGGTCAACGATACCGTTCATCTTGAAAAACTCGTTGTATCGCTTGAACAGGTAAGTGGTGTAGTCGAAATTGTACGTGGCGAATAATACCCAAGGAGGCTTATTTTAACCAAACTCTCTAATAAGCCTCCTTTCCAGCAAAGCCTCCTAGCACTAGGTTCGGTAACAAATGTCAGAAACTACCTAAGGCTTAGAGCAAGCAGATAGATTATCTTCCCACAAATCACATAAAACTAAATTTCCATTTTTATCTGAAATTCAGTTAATTTGTAAGATTAAATGGATTTAGTCTAAAAATGAATCTTCACGAATTATTGAGTGTTTATTAAAATATTAACATTTATTTGTTAAAAAAATTACTAAGCACAGAAGCACTTGAACAATGCCATCAAACGCCAATTTAGAGTCTGTAAAGAAAATTTTTACGGCATATCTTGAAAATAAAGGATTGAGAAAGACACCAGAACGCTTTGCGATTTTGGAAGAAATCTATTCACGCGACGACCACTTCGATGTGGAAGAGCTTTATATTTCTATGAAAAACAAGAAATATCAGGTTTCGCGTGCAACGGTCTATAATACCCTCGACGTATTGGTTGAGTGTGACCTTGTTACAAAACATCAGTTTGGAAGAAATATAGCCCAGTACGAAAAATCTTATGGCCGTCGTCAACACGACCACCTTATTTGTACCGACTGCCACCATGTTACTGAGTTTTGCGACCCACGTGTCCAAACGATACAATCTATGGTAGGCGAAATGCTTCAATTTAATGTGATGCACCACTCATTAATTTTTTATGGGTCGTGTACCAAAACTGATTGCGAACACAAAAAAGCCTTGCAACAGCAGTTGTCTGTCAATAACGAATAACCTTGGCAAACAAGCAAACACCCCTAGTCAAGAAACGATAAGGCATATAGCTTTTATCAAATTTCCCTAATCTTGCAGGGTTTTTCTTTTAAGTTTACTTATCTTTGCCACTCATTTCGTACCGCAGGCTATGGCCTGTAATTTTTCGTAACTCTAAAATACGGGCCTTAGCCTGTGATACAAAGTAATAAAAATGGCAGTAGATGTATTGTTGGGTTTGCAGTGGGGCGATGAAGGCAAGGGCAAAATCGTAGATGTTTTAGCTCCTAAATATCAAGTAGTTGCACGCTTTCAAGGTGGGCCAAACGCTGGACACACACTAGAATTTGACGGGTTCAAACACGTTTTGCATCAAATTCCTTCAGGAATTTTCCGTCAAGAGGTTCAAAACATCATCGGAAACGGGGTGGTTCTTGACCCAATCATCTTCAAAAAAGAAATTGAAGGTTTGGCCAAATACAATTTGCCCATTCAAAAAAACCTCGAAGTTTCTAAAAAAGCTTCTATCATTCTTCCTACACACCGCTTGTTGGATGCCGCTTATGAAAAAGCCAAAGGTGATGCTAAAATTGGCTCAACTTTGAAAGGTATTGGCCCAACTTATACCGACAAAATCTCTCGTCAAGGTTTGCGTGTAGGTGATATGATTTCTCCAAATTTCAAAGCCAAATATGATAACTTAGTAGCTCGTCATAAGGGTATTTTGGATGTATATCAGTTTGAATATGACCTCGAAGCAGCCGAAAAAGAATTCTTTGAAGCTGTTGAGTTTATGAAACAATTCAACTTGGTTGATTCTGAATACTCTGTAAATCAGGCTCTTGAAGCAGGCAAAACAATCTTAGCAGAAGGGGCTCAGGGCTCTTTGCTCGATGTTGACTTTGGTTCATATCCTTTTGTGACTTCTTCTAATACTATTACGGCTGGAGCTTGTACAGGTTTAGGTGTTGCTCCAAAAAATATTGGTGAGGTATATGGTATTTTCAAAGCTTACGCTACTCGTGTAGGTTCTGGCCCATTCCCTACCGAGCTTTTGGATGAAGTTGGCGAGCGTATGCGTCAAGAAGGTCGTGAATTTGGCTCAACCACAGGTCGTCCTCGTCGTTGTGGCTGGATTGACTTACCTGCCCTTAAATATGCCATGATGATTAATGGCGTTACGCAGTTGGTTATGATGAAAGTCGACGTATTGAATATCTTTGAAGAAATTCAAATATGTACTGGCTATAAATTAGAAGATGGTACTTTAACCGACCAACTACCTTACGATATGACTGATACAAAGGTAGAACCTGTCTACGAAACATTGAAAGGCTGGAATACTTCTTTGGCTGGTTTAAGAACTTTTGAAAGCCTTCCTCAAGAATTGACAGAATACATTGCTTTCTTAGAAGCAAAATTGGGCTTGCCTATCAACTTTATCTCGACTGGCCCAGACCGTGACGAGTGTGTATTGAGAGGTGCATTGGCATAATTGATTATCATATTGATTTCCAAAAAAAGGTTCGGCAATTGTATTTGTCGAACCTTTTTTATGAGTATCATAAATATAATTTAAGTAGTAACTAATAGCTCCTCAAGCTTCAAATACTGCAACAGCATAATCGTTTTACCGTCTTTAATCTCACCTGTTTTTATCATCTTATAAGCCTTTTCAAAGGGTATTTCGAGTACCTCAATTTCTTCTTCCTCTATTCCACCACCAGCAACACGGGCAGTATCTTTGCTGTATTCGGCCACAAAAAAATACAAAATCTCTGTAACAGATCCAGGACTCATATAAGCTTCATATACCTTGTGTACATGTTCTATTTTATAGCCCGTTTCTTCTTCTGTTTCTCTTTTTATGGCTACCTCAGGATTATCATAGTCTAGCAAACCTGCACAAGTCTCTATCAACATTCCTGTTGTATTGCCATTCACATAAGTTGGTAAACGAAACTGATTGGTCAAAATAACCGTTTTCTGCTCGGTATTGTACAACAATATCGTTGCCCCATTACCTCGGTCATACACTTCTCTTGACTGAGTTTCTACTTTCCCATTTTTGCGAAAGTAATCGTAAGTAATTTTTTTAAGAATATACCAGTTATCCGATAATAATTGTTCTTCTTTAATTTCTATTTTAGGAATCATTTTTTTGATTATTTATGAACGATTTTGATTATTTATGATTATTTTTAACAAAGAAAATAGATTACTATGAATTTCCAAATAAGAAAACAGCTTATTTTACAAACGGTAGAATCTCAAGGCTCGGTAGAAGTCAAGGATTTAGCCGAAATATTACAGACTTCCGAAATCACAGTACGGCGTGATTTGGCTATTTTGGCCGAGCAAGGTTTGTTATATCGAACACATGGCGGAGCAATGAAGCTGAGCTTGACCCAAAATCCTATTAGTTTTAGTAACAAAACAGCTACACATGCCACCGAAAAAGACTATATCTGTCAAAAGGCCAATGAATTTATTCAGGAAGGCGATACCATATTTGTTGATTGTGGCAGTACTTTGTTTAGGCTTTGCCCTTTTATTAAACACAAACGTATCAAAGTAATAACCAATTCATTACCAGTATTGTACGAATTAATCAATACGAGTATTTCTATTAATTTGGTAGGGGGCGAAGTTGACCACCAGCGCCAAGCGGTACATGGAAGTATTGCCCTAGAGCATCTGGCACGTTATCATGCCGACAAGGCTTTTATTGGGGTAGATGGCATATCGCTACACAACGGCCTAAGTGCTGCCAGTGAAAAAGAAGCGAGTATTGCCACTGCTATGGCAAGCCAATCAAAAGAAGTTTTTTTGCTATGCGATGCTAGCAAACTTGAAAAAAATGCTTATTTCCAGTTTGCTCCTCTCACCTTAATCCATACACTTATTACCGACTACAATGCCGATAAGCAGCTGTTGGAACAATACCGAGCAAAAAATCTACGCGTGATTCAGTAGAAAAAAAATAAAAGCAAAATGTTTTTGGGCAACAGTTCCGATATTTGTTGTTCAAATGTCCCAAGCATCAGTTCATGACAGAAGTAGATAAAACATATTTACAGTATTTATTTTCGGAAGAAACCGTTTACTTCATTCCAAACAAAGAGGTTTTGGCAAAACCCGATGTAAAGAACGAAATAGCCACTAGGCACAACTCCGAAAATCCTGTAAAAGTACAAAATATAGAAAATGTAACTACAGCCCCTGTTGCACCAGTAGCCGAGCCAGATTCTATCCCTTACAATCCCAAACACCAAGTATTGGTTATTGTACAACATATCAACGAAGAAGAATTGGCATTTTTAACAAAAATTTTGAATGCTGTCAATCTCCAAATCAATCAGGTTGACTTATTGGATTTATCTAAAATTGGCAATGCTAGCTTAAAAGCCTTACTAACCGAAAAATCAGTAAATCAGCTTTTGACCTTTGGGGTTTCATTATTTAAAATCAACCTCGAAATACCACTAACACCTTACCAAACCCGAGAAATTCAGGGAGTCAAATTACTTTATTCGGATGCACTTGGTGAGATTAAAGACGACCTTAATTGCAAAAAAGCCCTTTGGGCTGCCATGAAGATTTTATTTGCTTAAAAAAGTATCGGCATAAACTGGATTAAGCAGGCTGCCTTTAAGTTATATGCCCGATTCTCATAGAATTTTGCCTTTGAGATAAAAAATCATCCCAAAGGCAAAACCTCTATTACCAAGCCATTCGAGGCATAGGGCTAACATCTTGCCCACAGAACTCCCCTATTTCGGCCTTGAAATGGGCAGCCATTGCAATCATGCCTGCGTTGTCGGTACAATACTGAAACTGAGGAATATACACATTCCAGCCCAACTCTTGTCCTAAATTTTGTAATTCAGCACGCAAACCTGAATTGGCCGAAACACCTCCAGCAATAGCAATTTCCTTAATTTTGTATTGCTTTGCTGCTTTTTTGAGCTTTTGCAACAAAATCTTTATCAGGGTGTTTTGCATTGAAGCACAAATATCCGCTAAATTCTCTTCGACAAACTGAGGGCTTTTGGCTGTTTCTTTTTGTAAGAAATAGAGGAAAGCTGTTTTAATACCCGAAAATGAGTAATTAAGTCCTTGCATTTCAACCATCGGAAACTCAAACCTTGAAGGATTACCTTCTTTGGCGTATTTGTCAATCAATGGCCCACCAGGATAAGGCAAATTCAAAAGCTTGGCCGTTTTATCGAATGCCTCTCCTACGGCATCGTCTTGGGTTTCGCCAATAATTTCCATATCTAATGGCGAACGAACCAACACAATCTGTGTATGTCCACCGCTAACGGTTAGGCAAAGGAAGGGAAATTGAGGCTTGGGGTCATCAATAAAATGTGCCAAAACATGAGCTTGCATGTGGTGAACGTCTATCAATGGAATACCCAAACCCATAGCCAATGCTTTGGCAAAAGAAGTACCTACCAATAATGAACCTAAAAGTCCTGGTCCACGAGTAAATGCTATGGCATTTAGGTCAGATTTTGTTATCTTCGCTGTTTGTAGAGCCTCGGCTACTACGGGTACGATATGTTGCTGATGAGCACGACTTGCTAGTTCGGGAACAACTCCACCCCATTTTTGATGAATGGCTTGGCTTGCCACAATATTGGAATGAAGTTTGCCATCTATTATAACAGCCGCTGAGCTATCGTCACAAGATGATTCTATGGCTAAAATGGTCATAATCTAATTTTTTCACAAAGATAACCAATCATTTATTAAGCTGAGTATCTTACACAATCAGAAGAGTATATTTAGGCTATTTGTTATCAATAAATGTTTTTTGCTAGCATACAAATTAATTATAGCTTTGAGAAATAGTAAAAGAGAATAATCCTAAGTTTCAAGATAAAGTTATTTTGAATGAAATGCTTCAATATTTTGCAAACAGCCTTTTTGATAATACTTATTTTTTCGTTCAATCGTTGATTATAGGAATAGTACTAATCATTTTTCTAAATTTTTGTTATTTAAGTATTTAATTGTACGATTATGCCTCTATGATTTAGCGATATTACATTAACCTATAAAAATGAGTTGTTGCCGCTGCCCAATAAAGATGGCACCAAACGTATAAGTACTTACTATTGATACAATCTCTTTCTCTTTCGTAATAAAGTATTCATGATTTTCAATGCCCTCAAAATATCTACTAAAACTGTCCTATACACCATTGTAGGCTTTTTGTTGATAGCTGTTTTGCTGGCTGCTATTCTGAGAACTTCCTATATTCAGACCAAACTAGCCCAATATTATGCCCCCAAAATCTCTAAGGCTTTGGGCTATCCTATTGAAATAGACAAAGTTACTATACATTTTTTTGACGAAGCTACCTTAGAAGGTGTTCGGGTAAAAGACTATCAGGGTTATCAGATGATTGATATTGACAAGCTTGATCTAGACTTTCAAATACAAAATCTAGCCTTAGATACCACCCAAAATCAATTAGATTATGTGCGCTTGTATCGTCCAAAAGTAGTTTTGGTGATTGACAAAAACGGTGATTTGAATATAGATGAATTTATTCGTCGAATCAATAAACTGTTAGCCCCCCCCAAGCCTCGCCCAAAAAACCCGCATCCTTCGCCTTTTATTATCAAAGAAGCCGATATTGTCGATGGTGTATTTACGCTGAACGATGAGTCTGAGCCATATCTCAACAATCGAAAGTCATTTGACCACTATCATTTTACTTTACACGAGCTAGAGGCTCACCTCAATGACTTTACGCTTATTCGAGATACGATTTCTTTCAAAACAACCCTCAAGGGTTATGACCGTTTTTCTGATACTCGTATCAAAACTCTTCAAACCAATTTCTTGATTTCGGATACCCAAATGCGGTTTGATAAATTGCTATTAAAACTGAATAATTCGGTGGTAAGAAACCAGATCGTGATGTCGTTCAATAGTCAAAAAGATTTTAAGAAATGGAATGCAAAGGTACGCATGCGAGCTAATTTTGATTCGACAGTGGTAAGCTCGGACGACCTTGGCAGATTTGTCAACGATATGTATCAATTTAAAGATACCTATTACCTTAATGGTAATTTTGATGGCACTGTCAATAAATTTAGGCTTTCACAATTTGATTTATATTTCGGTAAAAAATCAAAACTTCATGGCGATTTTGCCTTCGATGGCTTACCTTCTATTCCAAAAACTCAAATGAATCTTCGTATGAATAAATCACATGTGCAGGTTCAAGATTTGGCAAATTATATCGGAAAAGAAACGGTTTCGAGTATTCAGCAATTTGGCCATATCATATTTGATGGCAACTTTGTAGGCACTACCTCTAATTTCAAAACAAAAGGTTTATTGGAATCTGAATTGGGGAAATTAGACATGGATGTAAGTATGCTTTTGCAAGACAACTCGGCAAGATCATCGTACAGTGGCTCGGTAAAAGCCAAAGATTTTAACTTAGGCAAACTCATCGACCAGCAGAATATACTAGGTAATTTGACCTTGGCAGGCAAAATAGAAGGTAAAGGTTTTTCGTGGAACGATGCAGTATTAAAATTTGATGGAGATGTCAATCAGATTGATTTTAACCAGTATCAGTACAAAAATATTTATGTAAATGGCCAGCTCGCCAAAAAGCTTTTTGAAGGGCGTGTGGCCGTAAAAGATACCAACCTGATTTTTGACCTATTTGGCAAAGTTGATTTTAGAAATAATAAAGACCAAATTGACCTTATCGGGAAGCTATCAAAATCCAACCTTCGTGAACTCAACTTTACCAAAGACGATTGGCGTTTTACTACCATTTTGGATGTACAACTCAAGGGTTATGAAATAGACAAGGCCATCGGAAAAGCTAAGTTTTATAATACAACTATTGGTTTTGAACGACGAGATTTGTTTCTCGACTCTATCCGTATTGTATCTGAAATTAACCCCAATCATCGGCGTTGGGCTTTGGAGTCGGAGGTGGCTAATTTTGCCTTTTCTGGCGACTTCAAACCAAGTAAGGCTGTCAGAGATTTACAGCAGTTGGTACAGGAATATAAGTTGTACTTTACGGGCGACGAAAAAGCACGACAAAGCTACTATGCCCATAAACTCAGCTTTACCCCAATGCCTTACAGAATCGACTATAAGTTTTTACTGAAAGATTTTTACCCTGTAATGGCCTTGGTATATCCTGAAGGGAAAGTAGCTAAAAATACCCAAATCAATGGTACATTCGGTATTAGTAATACCTCGACATTTTCGTTGGAGTCGACCATAGACACCCTTTTATTGGGTAATAAATATCAGTTTTATCGTTCGCATATCGACCTCAATAGCTCAAAATTCTATAATACACCCGAAGTACTAGCATCGCTTATTATTTCTTCAAAAAATCAAAAAATAAGCATTTTGCAACCTACCGAAAATTTAGATTTAGAAGCCTCGTGGGACCAAGACAAAATCAGATTTACTAGTAATATCAAACAAGAAAATGCTACTAATCAGGCCAATCTCAATGGTACTCTAAGGTTTATCCAAGAAGGTATTTCGTTACAATTTATTCGGTCAAAATTCAGGATGCTCGACCAAGTGTGGACAATCAATCCCGAAAACCTTATTAGTGTGATGGGGAAAGAGTTGAGTGCACAAAATTTAGTAGTAGGCAACGACGACCAATTTGTATCGCTCAATGGCAAAATATCGACCGACTCCACAGAAGTAATGAATTTTAAGGCAAAAAACTTTAGCCTCGAAACCCTCGCTCCTATTATTGCCTTCAACTTTGGAGGCATTGTCAATGCCGACGTGTCACTAAAAGAAGTATACAACCATGTCAACGCCGATTCTCAATTACGTATCGATGGCTTAACCTTAGATAACTTTTTGATTGGTAATTTGGAAGGAACAGGCATGTACGACCAAGAAGCCCAGATTGTCCGAATTGATTATAACCTCGAACGTTTGAGCAATCATGTACTAAAAATGCGAGGAACCTATGACCCTAAACAACAAGAAAACTCGCTGAATTTGACAGCCAACCTCAACCAAACCAGCCTTCAAATCCTCGAACCTTTTACCAAAGGTCTTTTTTCAAAACTCAAAGGCTCTGCTAGTGGCGACTTAAATATTTCAGGAAATTTACGCCACCCTATTGTCAATGGCACTATTGATCTAAAAAAAGGCTCATTGTTCTTTGATTACCTCAAAACTACTTTGAATTTTGAGGACAAACTGGTATTTGAACCCGATGAAATTCGTGCCAAAAGCCTCCGCCTAACCGACGAAGAAGGCAATAAAGCTACCTTGTCGGGTGGGGTGTATTATGATGGTGACAAAACCTTTACGCTACAGCTCAACGCCAATATGAATCGTTTCAAGATTTTGAATACAACCCGTAAAGACAATGATACTTACTACGGTGTAGGCTATGCCAGTGGACGCATCGGCATTACTGGTACACCCAGCAACCTCAATATAGATGCTGATATTCGCAGCGATAGAGGCACACGTTTATTTATTCCGCTCGACAAAGCACAAGATGCAGGCAACCAAGAAGAAATAGAGTTTTTGGCAGCACAAACCAAAGATTCGTCGGCTACGACCACACAAAAAATCGAGACTAGCGATAGCCGTATCAAAATGGATTTCAAATTCGATTTTAACCCTGATGCTTATGGTGAAGTACAGTTTGACAAACAAACTGGCGATATCATGCGAGTAAATGGAACAGGAAAAATCAACCTAAAAGTAGATACCAAAGGCGATTTTAGTATGACAGGCGAATACGCCATAGAACGAGGAGATTATACCTTTACTTTCCAAAATATTATTAATAAGAAATTTACGATTCAACGTGGCAGCCGAATTAGCTGGTCGGGTAGCCCTTACGATGCTATTTTGGATATTAAAGCTGCCTATACGCAAAACGTCAATTACCTTGGCTCGGTTATCGATACCTCGGCTCAGGGTTCTAGTACCTACAAAAATCGGGCAGAGTTTACCCGTCGTTATCCAGTAGATGTCATTATTAATCTTAAAGACCGTCTGTTACAACCCAATATTTCATTTGATTTAAAACTACACGATTACCCTCAAAACCCAGAATTTAATTCGGGGGTAACAGCATTTCAGAACCGTATCAGAACCGACGAGCAAGAACTCAACCGACAGGTTAGCAATGTGTTGTTATTAGGACAAATGGTTTCTAATAGTGCTGCAGCATTTGCTTCCGTCAATTTGGTTAATAACCTCATGGAGTTGGCCTCGAACCAATTGAGTAATGTATTCTCAAAAATTGACCAGAACCTTAATGTAGACTTATCGCTCAATGGTAATGGCCTTAATCAAGATTTGATTAATAACCTACAATTAAGGTTTTCGTACAATTTCAACGACCGTTTCCGTATCACAAGAAGTGGTGGCTTTACTACGGCTCTTAACCAAACCAATGCCCTATCGCTTATCGGAGACTGGTCGCTAGAGTGGTTTATCAAAAGAGATGGAAGTTTGAGGCTCAAAACCTATAACCGAAATGTACAAACCTCTATTTTAGGTTCATTCAATACTCAATACCAAACGTTCACTTCTGGCGGGATGTCGGTACTTTATTCAAAAAGCTTTAACTACCTTTTTCCCAACAAGCAAAAACTCAAAAATGCAGCTTCATTAAGCGATGGTCAAGAAAAAACCAACCAAATCGACTTTCTGAGTAATCCTTAGTGTTAATTCTGATGAGTGATTTAGTGATTTTTTTGAAAAAAGTTGGTATTTGAAGAACTCAAAATATTGAGATGGCATTTGGCCTTAACTAACAATCCACTCACAATTGACTCAATTAAAAATCACTAACTTACTCATTAACAGCTCCCCCCTCTCTATTAAACTAATTTCTCCACTCTCCTATAAATACCTGAACAGCAGGGCCAATTAAATAGATATTCTCAAAAGTATTATCAGCTTTTTTAGAAAACTCAATTCTTAAATCTCCTCCAAGTACTTTTACATCAACAAATTTTTCAAAGCCAAGTCGTAAATTGGCAGATAGAGCACAAGCTGTAACCCCCGTTCCACAAGCATAAGTTTCATCCTCCACACCACGCTCATAAGTACGTACCGACAAAGCATTTTGTCCTATAACTTCCACAAAATTTACGTTTGTTCCTCCTTTACTCACAAAAGGCTCTCCATATCTAATATTTTTGCCTGTAGTATAAACATCGAAATGAGCCAAATTTTCCACAAACTCTACATAATGTGGAGAGCCTGTATTCATAAAATCATACTTCACTGTCTGCTCAACCCCTGCAACATCAATCATCTTTAAAGAAATGGTATCGGGGTTCACCGAAGCCTCATGTTCGCCATCGATAGCAATAAAAGTGGTGGTGTTGCCAATTACACCAATATCATGAGCAAAACGCACCAAACAACGTCCTCCATTGCCACACATCGAGCCTTCTGTACCATCAGAATTGAAATAAACCATTCTAAAATCATACTGCTCGTCATTTTGCAACAACATTAGGCCATCGGCACCAATGCCAAAACGACGATGGCACATCAGTGCAATTAATTCTTGAGAAACAGGAAACGATTTATCTCGGTCGTCAATCACCACAAAATCATTACCAGCTCCTTGGTATTTATAAAATTTCATATTTATCTATTATTAAGGCACAAAGTACTACAATACGATGGCACAATTTTGATTAGTTATAAATCCAGATTAGTTAGACAATTTAATCAAGACTTTCACAAAACACTTCGTTTTCTAGCTTATAACATCAATTAGCTATGACAAATATCTTTCTTTCAAAATACTAATATGATGAGCCTCGTGGCCAGCAATCGCCCAAGCATAGGCTCTTGCCGATACCTCAAAGCCATTAGCATTGCCCATACGAGAGGCAATTTCTTCTGTCATAGAAGCGTACAAAGCAATAGACGATTCTCTTACTAAACGGTATTGTTCGAGCAAAGATTCAAAGCTTTGTTCAGAAAAATTAGACATAGCCATGTATTCATTTTCATCAAAACCTGGCAAAGGAGCTTTTTCACCACGAGCAATACACAACGAACGGTACGAAAAAATGCGTTCTGTATCGGTAATATGTCCTACCAACTCCTTAATCGACCACTTTCCTTCGGCATAACGATAGCTTTGTTGGATTTCTGTCAAATTTTTTAATAAAAAAAACACCTCCTCTTTTTGCTTCACAAGCATCTCAATAACATCCTGACTATCAGAATACTCTATATACCTTGAGAAATATTTATGTTGTGGATACTCATTTTTTTCGGCCTGTCTCATCGTTTTTTTATTTTTTTTTTCACAAAGGTATTGCATTACAGAAAAAAACCACTAATTTTGCATCACAATTCAGCAACGAAGTAATAACAAGTTGTTAAAAAGTAAAAGGTTTGGTAGTTCAGCTGGTTAGAATACATGCCTGTCACGCATGGGGTCGCGGGTTCGAGTCCCGTCCAGACCGCCGATTAAAAGTCTCATAGTCAATAGATTATGAGACTTTTTTGTTTATATTGGTTTATCCTATGATTTTCAGTTTAAACATAGTTTAAACTTTTAATGACTTTGATCGCTGTTTCGACTACATAATCGACTATAGAATTACAAAATATTAAAGAAATAGCATTTCATTCAACATACTCATGAAGGATTAATATTCCTTAAAACATGAATATTTCTCAACTTTATTTTACCCTTCTCCAAAAGTCCTACTTAAATTCCTAGACTTTCTTTAAATTAGTAGATTGCCCAATAGCCCTATCTGCATAGGTTCCATATCCTCGACTATTAAAGTGTACAATAATTCTGTATATACCCTTAGGTAAAATGGAACTAATTTTGATTTGTTTGGAATCATGGCAAATCTTTCAGATGATTGTGTCTTAGCTATTTTTTTGAGTACGTGAATGAACAGGCATTTTTAGTTACAACTATTCTACTGGGCTTTGAATTAATATCAGCATTATATCTAAACCCTTTGTCTAATAAAATTTCAGCATTACATCCCTCCATATTCCCCAAAAAACTTGTAGTTGAGCTTATAGGCTGCCCTATTGAAGCCAATGGAATAGAAAGTTCATCTTTTCTTAACCCTCCTGGTACTTGATCATCTGTCATTTCTGAGACTATATAAAATTCCTTTTTATCAGTATCATATGTAATTTTAAACTTTTGACGATTCTTAGAACCATCATAGTCTTTGAAGATAACTTCATCTTCAAAAGTAGTATTCTTAGTAATGTCTATAGAGAGATTGGTAGTATATAAATAATTACTCATTCCAGAACATCTTATGGAGATATTATAACTGTCTTTTAACACAAATCTTAATCTTGCTAACTTCATCTTAGTAAAAGCATCCCAATTATATTTATCTGTTGATGTCATTGCTTTAGGTCCACTTCTGGGACCTTTATTCTGATCACATGAATGTTCTTCACTTCCTTGTGAGTGTATTATCACAATTTTGTTATTATCTGCAATACTAATTGTTCCTATATGGCTTCCATTGTTAAAGATGATAATATCACCCGTTTTCCAATCGTCATCATTCCATGAATTAATATCTGTTTTTTCTGCACTAATATATGTGTAGTTTGATACACTTAACCATTTCTTCCAATTTTCAACATTCGCTTGTTGTATAGCATTTCCTTTTGATATATATATGCCAGTTTTCAATGCTCCTTGATATAGCATTCCTGAACAGTCTAGACCAGCAAGATTCTCTTTACACTTTGATTTTGTATGAGGAGCATGAATCTGATCAGATTTTCCATCAAAGACATACGCTAATCCATTTGGTTGGCTAGGGTATAGCTTTGCATAAACATCTCTTAAGGTGAATACTACCTGGTTGGAAGCAATCTTGTTAGTGAGATTAGTGAGCTGTTCATTTGGTGTTAAGGATACTGCATTTACTCTTTGGTGACTAGGAACATTATTACCAAATTTATCACCATATTTCTCCTTTAAATAGGTATCAAACTCCGAGGTAGTCAAACCATTTATCCCTATTATGTTTGAAGCATCAATCTGGATGACATCAAACTTATCAAATTGTTTTATTATTTCCTCAGGTGTTGCATCGCCCACTGATTCTTGAATTTCAGGACTCTCATTCTTACATGAGATCATAAAAAGTGCGGAGCATAAAAGAAAAGCAATAATAAGTTTGGAGAAGAATATCTTTTTCATTTTACTTATTAAATTAAATTAAATTGATAGATTATTCATTAATCAGTCTATTCCTTTTTAGGATTTACTTTAATTTAAACCCTACCCCAATTCTTGCATTGGTAGAACCAACAGCTCCAATTTCAGCAAATGCCCCTACAGTGTCCGAAAAATAGTATTTAGCGCCCAAATGTATTCCTAAGTATATACCACTTCCATAAGAATCAATGGATATTCCATTATAGGAATCTGCCCAACTAAAGCTTCTATATCCTAAACCAGCACCTCCATAAAGGTCGAACTTTTCATCTTTGATATTCAAAACCCTGTTGAAGTTGACCCTCTTCCTCCAAAATATAAGGCTGTAAATCGATATCCATAATTCGATGTTGAGAGATAATCTACATTTGCCCCCACACTCAGGTCCTTGTCGATACCTACTTCAAAAGAAGCACCAATGGGTACACCTCCAGTATAATAAGAATTGAGACCTAATCCAAGGTTCAATAATTTCTCGCCATTTTTAAACGATTGTCCGAAAGATTGCTCAGTAATTAGAGCAGAAAAAAAAATGACTAGCGTTAGTACTGTTATTCTTTTCATAGTAAAAAAAGTTAGTGTTTAATTTTTTTTTGAAATGATTAGTGTGTTGCTTAAATGGGTTGAAAAAATGAGAACTTCTAGGTGCGACAACACTGAATAAATTTTATTTGTCACCGTCAGAACCAGCCATAGTAACAATCAAAGGAGAATTATAGAATAATATCAATTTATGACTCTAAGTTCTAATTTGTTCATTACAAATTTCAATGGAATAAACCTTAGAATTTACCCCTATCCTAAGGCTATTAGAAATAAAAACAGGATAATTTCACATAAAATCTACCGAATTGTAACTTTTGTATAATTTCCCCAAAAGGGTTAATAGGAAGATTGCAAAATAGCTAAAACGATATGCTTCTATTTAAAGAGTGTGATTAAGTCAAAAGATATTTACATGCCATGCCGTTTCATCAATACGAGCCGAAACAGTTTATACTATCAATCCGTCAAGTATGATCAACTGTTAATGGATGTATTATCTCAATTGAGCAAAGACCATCTCTTGAAGACTTTTGGAAGTTTTACTACCGAATGAGCCGTGCAGGTAATAGCTTCAATTATTAGCGAGTGCATCGGGGATATGAGCAGCCTGCACCTTCTTATTCTTAGAAAGGCTAATTCCGTCTTGAGGTTTGGATAAGAGAGCCTATAGAGACTCCACAGAGATTTACTCATACTTGGAGCATAGACTTCATGAGTGATGTTTTGACTAACGGGCGTTCATTCCGAAGCTTTAATGTGATAGATGATTACAATCGAGAAATACTTTTCATAGAGACATACTACTCGCTCAAGAGTAGTAGGGTGATTTGGCAAGCCTACTAAGATTCGAATGGATAATGTCCCAGAATTTGAAGTAAAACTAGCGCAAGAATGGAGTCAGAGTATTGACATAGTATTTCACTGTAATCAACCAGGGAAACCAATGCAGAATGCCTACATTGAGCTATTCAACCAAACTTACCGCAGACATGTATTAGATGCTTTTGATTCTTTGGTGGAGATACTCTATGAAACAGATCTATCTAAGGATGAGTGATTATTATTGCGTGCGTCCGTATGTCCTTTTGGATAGTATGAGTCCGGTGGATTATAGAATGAAAAAACAAAACACCCATCTTGGGCTTCGTTCCGCTGTGCTACACTCAGCCCAAGATGGGTTAAAAACATAATCAAAACAGATAGATTATGTATCTTTTAAACTGTACTAAAAATGGGAGGCCGACATACCCCCTCCAAAATTTAAATGTCTGCTTAGAAGTTTTGAAAGAAAATTTTTAATGATCTTGCTTTCAATATTAATTTTTAAGCGGCAAACAAATGTTAGCCAATATCAATATTCTAGAGAAGCTCTAGGCATACATTACAGCACCGAGAATACATATCGATTTTATTAATAGTATTCTTATTTTAAGAACTAGAAGTCAAGTAACTTGTTTATATGGGTTGCAATAATCCCAAAGTTATAACCCTGAGCTTTCTCCATTCCTGCGTAATTCACTGCAATTAACTGCCCTTTTTGATTAAATACTGGTGAGCCACTCGCTCCATGGAATGAAGGAGCGTTGTACTGTATTTCGTATTTATCTGATATTTTACTAATTTTTCCATGATCAAAAGACGCTTTGATTCGACTTTCGCTATTTTTGAGAGCAAGATCAAGACCAAAAGGGTATCCAAAAATACTAACTTCATCATCCAATGAAATTTGCTCTTTTCCCTTAATAATGTCTGTTACTGGTGTACAATTACTTGGTGTTTTTTTAGTATCTAACTGAATTAATGCCAAATCCAATTCTTTTTCACTTGCTAATTTGACCAGTTTACAGGGAAGCATATTTTTAAGAGGGTCCGATTTATTAAGAGAGGACCCATTTGGGAAAATACCTAGTTTTACAATTACACCCTCTACATGTGAGTTTTTTGAAGCCTCACCTTTCATCGCTCGGATAATATTTATTCTTTTTTCAATTTCTTCTTTATCAATTGCCAGCTCACTATCCCAAGGCGATACCACATGCTTATTGGTAATAATATTACCATCTTCGCTAACATAAAAGCCTGACCCAGTGATTTCTATTGGCCTTAAGCTTTCTTTTGATTTAGGATTGTTTTTCATATCCACTACATCATCAGCTCCAATATAATACAAAGTATCTTTGTCATCAATATAAGCCAAATAGTATGAATTATAAATTAGACCGATACTATTTTCATATTTTTTTGATACATCGGTTTTAACAAAGTACTCATAGTAGGTTACTCCTGAAAGTATGGCAAGACAAATTGGTAAAATATAATAAATAGGGCTTATACTGGATTTGGGTATCTGCTTCCAGTCTAAATCTTGAACATTGGCGAAACTTACTTTATCACCTCTTTTAACTGGAAAATCTGTATATTTTGAGACACGGCTTCCGTTTACAAATGTGCCATTGCTACTTTGGTCATTTATAAAAACGTTCCCTTTTTTGTCAATTTTGATGGTGGCATGATAGCGGCTTATGTTGTCGTTGTAAACTTGAATTATATTATCTGTATTTTTTCCTACGGTAATTATATGTTTAAAGTTACCATTATTGACTAATGATATAGGTACCTGATTCCAATCTAGATGAATAATATTAGCAAAAAGAATTCTATCACCTCTTTTAACAGAAGTTGAAGTATTATGTATATTACGTCCATTTACAGTAGTACCGTTTTGACTCCGGTCGGTTAACGTTATATTGCCAAAATCATCTATGCTTAATTCAGCATGGTTACCACTTACATGAGCATTATTGATGATAATTTGATTATTTGAGCCACGTCCAATAGTGATTAATATCATTGTATTATGCGTTTTGAGTGTTAATAATCTTCCTCGCGGACCTAAGTAATTTGGTTTCTAACTATGATAGGTTTGTTAAATGAGTATTAATCAATAAAAGCATAAAGAAAAGAGTAAAACTTTTATGAACTTATTTGGTCATTCAAATCCAATGTAACAAAACACAAGGATTATTACCTCAGATGAGTAGAGATAACTTGCGTTTGACTAGCGCTCCTATTGGTCAAAGTTAAGTTTCCAAAGATTTCAATAGTTACATTTGAATGAAACTAGCTTAAGTGTGATGTATCGAGTAGGATGATTTTTCAAAGTTCATTAAATAGAACTATCTGTTTTAAATAGTATATCTTATAGTCTCACTTTATCGCTGTTTAATCCCAAACTTTATCTTTGCACGGTGTATACAAATACTCTATCGGCGTATTCAACTAGCTGTTTAATAGCCTTTATTTTTTTTTGGGAAGTTGTATTTTGTACTTCTTACCTATTTTAAGGTTTTCCCAATCAATTTTTTTGTTTAAGACTACCAATTCTCGTAAATTCTCATCTGAGTCCCTAATATTAAAATGCCTCAAAATAGATCTTCCTGTATCAAGAGATCTTACTGTGTAGAAGACAAATCCTTTTTTTTTTGCCGCTCACTGGAGTCTTTAGGAGCAATATTGTTATCTAATTTTGTATCTCGACCGTCAGCATTTTCATTATTTGGCACAGTTTGTCTAACATCTTTCTTCTTTTTATCCGTAGAAGGAAGATCTTTCTGAATCGTGGGATTGGAAGGAGGCAATGAATTCCCTGCCCTAGAAATCGACTCTGTGGATGTGATGGACGCGTGAGAGCTGTTATTTTTTTTCGATTTCAATGAATCCAGTTCTTGTATAAATTTTCGTAAGACTGCTCTTAATTGAGTTGTATCTGTTTTTAATGTGGCTATCTCAGTTTCAAACTTTGAAGTATCTGTTTGGGGGTTTCTGGAGAAAAACAGATAACCTGCTAAACCTGCAAACAAGGCGAGGACTGTACTGAGTGCGTATATAATAAGTTTGGTTTTCATATCAATTTTAACTTCTAATTTTGAGTTGACTAATGGTTGAACAAAAGAAACAGTTAGGTTGTCATGTCCACCGCCTTGTCTATTGCCAAGTGTATCAATTTGTGTAATTATTTTTTCTGCTAAGGCTCTAATATCTTTGTCTTTTGTAAGCATTTGTAAGAGGTTTTCTTCGGATACTGCTCCACAAACACCATCCGTACAAAGCATGAATAGGTCGTTTTTTAAGAAAGGGATATTATCGTTTATCTCAACTTCAATATCAGGAGCTATTCCTAACGCCCTTTGTATTACATTTGATTCTTCTGATAGCCTCGCTTGTTCTTCTGTCAAAATTCCTCGTTTTACCAGTTCAAATACTTTCGAGTGGTCATTTGTCCTAAACACTTTCTCTCCATCACGCAATAAATATATACGACTATCGCCTGCGTGGGCGATAGTTGCTTTATCATTATTTAGAATTAGTGCGGTCACAGTTGTTCCCATACCACGTAGTTCGGTCTGTTGGCGACCACGACTAAATATTTCATGATTAGCTTTGTTGATTGCTGTCAACAAAGCTTGTCCTGGATGTAATATTGTGGTATTGGCAACTTCCTGTAATATAATATTTACAGCCATTGCCGAAGCTGTTTTTCCTCCTGCTGCTCCTCCCATACCATCGCATACGACACATAAGAATCCTAATTTTGTCATTAGGCTTCCCTCACTATCTTGGTTTTCCCTTCTGCCACCTATGGCCGATTTAGAAACCGTTTTGAATTGATTATTTTGTATCATTGAGTAATATTTTTAACCAAAATAGATTTTAATTTACCCCACCAATCTTCTTCTTGATCAATAGCCTTTAATAGGGCATTCTTAAACTCCAAAGCACTTTGGTAACGTTGGTTTTGCTGTTTTGCGGTTGCTTTTCTAAGAACATTGTATATGTTGAGGGGTATCGAACGATGTAGAGGAATAGTGTTCTTTACCTGCATTTCCATAATCGAATACTCGTTTGTTCCGTCAAAAGGTGGATGACCCGCCAAAAGCTCGTAGAAAGTAATACCCGTAGCGTAAATATCAGTAGTAGGATTGATGTTGTGGCTTTCCCCCCTTATTTGTTCTGGAGGAGAGTATTGAGGAGTACCCATAAGTAGACCCACTTTGGTTTGACGCTTGCCTCCTGTAACTTTGGCTACCCCTAAATCCATTACGATGGCTTTACCGTTCTCTACCATGATGTTTGCTGGTTTTATATCACGATGTATAATTTTAGGATTTTGTGAATGTAAAAAATCTAGTGCATCAAGCACCTCGCCAAATAGTTTAATTTTGGTTTCTATTTCTTGATTACTTTTCAGGTATTGTTCTATCGAACTCCCATTAATTAACCGACTGATGATGTGGTATTTACCATTAGCAACAACAAAATCATAACTTTTAATAATATTAGGATGGTTGAGATTTGTTTGAATTAGAGCTTCTTTTACAAATCGTTCAACAAACTGACTTTCGGTAGCCAACTCAGCAAAAAGAACTTTGATAGCTACGGGTGTGCCATCTGAATGTTTACCTGCATAAACCTTACCCATCCCACCTTGTCCAATAGGACTATTGGGAGGAAATGGGTTGAAATTGTAAGAAGCGTTTCGGCCTTTTAAATATATTTCAGGCATATTAGCGTTCGTTTAAGTTCATAATTCTAAGGTTATTCTTTGCTTGGACATTCCCTTTTGCAATTGCTTTTTCGAAATAATCTCTCGCCATAATGTAACTGCTACTATTATAGTATTTTACACCATTTTCGTTATAGTATATCCCTAAAAGTTTAGTGGCATCGACATTCCCATGTTGTTCGGATAACTCACAAAATATTATAAACTCAGATTCGCTGCTTTTCAATTTATATCCACCTTTAAGATATAAAAGTGCTATTCTAAGGTAATTTTTTCCAGCTGTAGAACTATCTTGCTTAATGGCTTTTAAATAGTATTTTTTTGCCTCAGCATAATCTTTCTCAACGCCAGTCCCTTCTTTATAATCGAAAGCTAAGTTTTCGATGGCTGTTATGTTATCATTGTCATAGTCAACTGCTTTCTTTGTATATTGAAACGAGCGTTCATAGTCGGTGGCCACATATTTCCCCATGTAGTATAAATAGCCTAATCTTGATAAAGCACTAGAATAATTTTGTTTGGCGGCACTGTTTATTAATTCTAACCCTTTGATTATATCTTGGGGCATTCCAATACCTTCTAAATACATGTTTCCTAATGCTAATTGTGCCGTTGGATGCCCCTTTTCTGCCGACTTTTTATACCATTTTGCAGCTTCTTCAAAATTAATGTCTGTCCCATTACCATAAAAATACATTTGTGCTAGATTTGATTGGATGAAGGCATATTCTTTGTTCGCGGATTTCAGGTAATACTCAAATGCTATTTTATTATTTTTAGAAACACCATCCCCACTAGAATACATTGCGCCTAGGTTTCCTAAGGCTTCTGGATCTCCTGATTCTGCTAATTTTTTCATGGCTTCAATTGCCTCCAAATAATATCTGTCAGCTTTTTCTGGGTCCTTTAATACACCTTTACCTGTTTGATAGGCATTTGCAATTCTCCAATACGCCATTTTAAAACCTTTTTTAATAGCTTTATTGGTATATTCCCAGCCTTTGTTATAGTCTTTTACAGTCCCTAAGCCATTATACGTTAATTCTCCTAAATAGTAATCAGCATCCCCAGAGCCTAAATCACTTGCTTTTTGTAGTTTTGAGAATGCTTCTTTATATTTTGCATTGTAAAACGCAGACATAGCAGGAACTAATTCATGTAGCATTGCAGATTTTTGTTTAGTAGAGTCAGCATCAATGTATTCGAGAGCTTTATCAAAATAAACTGTTGCACTATCGTAATGGGCAATTTCTAAAAAATCACTTGCTTTTTGGTAGTTTTCCTGATGATGAGTGATTTTGTGATTATGATTTAGATAGAAACCAATCACTCCCAAGGTTACAACAATACCACAAAGTCCCATAATTTGAACCTGCTTTTTCCTCCACCAATCTATTGCTTGGGGATTGTTTAAAGCGTTACGAAACTCTGCTACACTTTGGAAACGATTTATTGGTTCTTTTGCAGTCGCTTTATCTAAAAAATCATAGATTGCGTCACTCAAAATACTATTTTTAGGTAATGGGCTACTTACTTGGGCTTGCATTGTATCAAATTCATTTCCCTTTTCAAAGGGTGGATTCCCTGTAAGCATTTCGTAAATAGTGATACCTAAAGCATATAAATCGGTAGTTTCTTTTATTTTATCATTCTCACCTTTGATTTGTTCGGGAGGTGAATAATTCGGTTTACCAATCAACGTACCTACTCCTGTTAAAGATTTTGTTTTTCCCCCTGTTATTCTAACGACTCCATAATCCATCAGTTTTACACTACCATCACTACATATACGAATATTAGAAGGATCAATATCTCGGTGGATTATTCCATTTTGATGTAAAACCTCTAAACCATTCAATACCCCATTTATAATTGGTTTGGCTTCATCGTAGGAAAATACTTTGTTTTGGATTTTATTAGAAGCTATTTTATCGCTTAAATTTTCACCTGGAACAAAAACGCTCACATCGTGATAAATGCCGTCTTGTTCAACAAAATCAAGCATTTCAATTAAATTATCATGTTTTATTTTAATTTCTGAAGCTCGCTTTACCCTCTCTACATTATTAACATTTTCGGTAAGGTCTCTGAACAACACCTTAATAGCTACATTTACCTCTTCATTCTCGTTATTCGTGTTTACTTTTTTTCCACTGAAAACACGTCCCATACCCCCAGCGCCTAAAAAGCTATTGACATCTTTGGGGTTGAATATATAGGTATTATTATCGCCTTTGAGTTTGATATACGACATATACAAGAGATTTTTAGTGAAAGGGCTTAGTAATTCATAGGTTTTGTCCCGTCTGAATTGAACTCTCTTGAAGAATAATCATAATCAACAATTCCTCTAAAAATATCGCTCTTCTTTAGATTTTCGGCGTATTTATCAACTATCATAAGCTTCAATTCATAATTGCCTATTCTTAACTTATCATTATTTTTAGCGATAATACCATTATAGGCTAATATTTTCTTGCCATTCAAAAATGTACCATTGGCTGAAGCTGTGTCAATAAGCACCACATCAAATTTATTTTCGTCCTCATTTCGAGTAATATTGAGTGTAGCATGTTTACTTGAGACAGTACCTTCGTTAAGTTTTATGTTACAATCGTTTTCTTTTCCAAGAAAGTTATTACCTTCTCTTAGTACCCAGTACTCCCCAAGTTCTGTCTTAGAGTAAGATACAAGGAAACCTACTAATGTATTGACACCTTCTGGATTTTCCGATTTATGATCATCCTCGTGACCAGCGATAATTGTGCCACCACTTTTCATATTTCCTCCTTCACTATTTTGAATGGGAATTGTTCCTCCATTTTGAGCGGAATAGTTATTCAATTTGGTATTTGCCATGATTCTTAATTAATTGATGGTACAAATTTTCCTATATAAGAAGTTGGTGTTTAGTCACCTGTTATCCAGTCACAAATCTCAAGGACTTTATTAAACAGCTATAGTCGATTGTTTCGAAAATACAATTGACGCTATATCATAATTATGAGTTTAGTCTTTATTTTTATTCTTCCTATCTAGAAGAATAGATATTAAAAATGATAGAAATAAAACAATGGAAAGAATCAATAAAGCGAGACCAACTAAACCCTCCAAAGCGTACAATTCAAATTGGGACTCTTTACTTGTAGGCCAACACAGTACAATTAAAGATAATATTAGAATACCAAAGGATGAAAAACCTAAAAAAAGTTTATTTCTCATATGAAATATATTTTGCTTTGAAGGTATACAATTCTTATAAAATAAAACACAATTATTCTGTTATGTAACTTGGCGATGCTTCTTTGTCACATTCTTTTAAAGCATTTTCAATGTCACCCTGACAAGCGTTGTAATTAATCTTTCATTTAGAATGATCACTAGTTTTGACTCGATAGCATTAAATTAGGAAAGAGATTATCTAAAAACTTAAAATAGTTAACCCATATCCATATACGTGCATTATTATATAGACATAATACTCTCTTTAATTAGAAATGAGAGAAAATAGCTTCATCTCGTTTTCGCTAGAAGATCAATAACAATGTCACCCTTCTTCATTTAATACGATTAAATAGTATATAGATTTCAAAATAAATAATCAGAAAATCAAATAACTTCACCACTTAATTGTTACAGCATCCAACCTGCTAAAAAGGTAAAGGCCTTACAAAATTTCTGTAGTAGTTTACGTCTACTTCAATCAAATCATTTGCGGCTTTATATTCTGGATACTCTTTCTTTGTTGCGTAATTAAGTGCGTACAAAAACTGGTTAAAATAAGCATTCTTTTTCTCAGAAGGGGTTTTAGCTTTGTCTATTATATCTGATGACGAAAGCATGGTTGTTTCTAAATATAGGCGTTTTCTATCTTTCCTGTTGCTAGTATAAAAACCTAAAAAGCAATGATCATGAGTCAATACCATTAAAGTAGAAATCCCCATTGCTCTCAAAATTGAAGCGAAAACAACAGTACCATCCACACAGTTTGCCTGTTGTGTTTTTAAAGCATTATCGAAGGTTCTAACCTGTTGACTTTGAAAATCAATTGTGCTATTTGTTGATGTTTCTGTAGTACTGCTATATTGAAACCCTCTATCATGAAGGACTTTCCATACTGCGGCAACTTGGTGAAGCGTATTTAACTCATCTCCTTGATAGCCAGACACTGAAGTAATCATTTTAGTATTCAATGCTTCTTTTAGGATTTTGTCTACCTCTGGATGTTGCTCTTGTATATACGAGGTAAAAAGGAAGTCAAGTTTTTTATCTTTATAGCTAAATAAACAGTCATTTATACTTCTCATAAAAAGAGGGACAGATTTTTCTTCTTTATTGCCATCACTATCAAATATCCTAAAAACTACATTGATTGGTGTGCTGCTCAATTGTTTAGCGAGGGTGGAGACATTCCATGGAACAGAAGGCATAAAATATATTTCTTGCCGTGCTTGTTGAAACATAAAATCACCACTCACCTTATCGAAGTACTGTTTATCAACACTTTCTATTTCCCATCTAACCGGAATAAAGGATTTATCACTATTGAATCTAAAACCTAATGAACTACTTTTAATAGAATTCATCATTGGATCGTCTACCTCTCCTTTATATGTTGCCATACTAATAATAACGGATGGAAAAAGTTGATTTTCAAAATATGCAACCGGCTCCCATTTAAAATTTGTGAAGACTCCTTTTTTAAATTTAGGTTTTGTCTGTTGACTTTCAGAAACTGAAGATTGAAACGAGTTATCTTTTACAACTTTAACGGATTTGTTAAATTCAGCGCTAGTACGTTTTGTTGCATCAATGAGCCCTCCCAAACTTTTTATAGCCTCTGCCCCATTTTTAAAGGTTTCTGAAGCATCTTTTAATAATTTGGGGAGTTGTGCTCTTGTGTCAACACAATTTAGTAATAGAAATAAACATACAAAGCATTTAGAAAAGCTAAGGCTATATTTCCTGTATTCCATTTTTAGTAAAATTAATTATTGTGATCAATATTATTATAATGTTATACGTATTCAATTCAAAAGGTAAAATACTATAATTTAGATCTTTAATCATTCGTTTAACCACTTACGAATCAGTATTCAGACTTTAGCAATAGCAATCAATTAATCTAAGAATGAAGTATTACACATTAGGCTGTAGGCATGATTCAGAATAGCTTCTAATATTTCATAAAAAGTAATTTCCAACTATTAGAATAGGACATAAAGCCAAACTTGAAGCATGTAAAATTGATTTAATGTTATCCACTAAATTATTATATCAAATAATAGAATATTTTGTCTGATGAATTTAACCGGTTATAAAGATGCTTTCATTTTTGGATAAACCTGCATAAAAACAGAATTGTATAAAGCTTTAGAATTCATTTATAGGCACTATTTTGAACGAATGATTTTAATATTTATCCAGTAATATCCACTATTATTTGATGGGTCACTATCGTTTACAATAAACTGTAAATTACCATTCTCTCTTACAGTAAATATTTTTTCATAATTTACTGAATCCCAATTTTTATTACCAACCCTAAACAATAAACTACCATGCTTGAAGCCCTCTATCCTGTTATAACTAGTATAACCATCAATACCTGGAGGTTCTCCATTACCAGCAAAGGTACCAAGGGTTATTTCACCACCAGCTTCCATATAAACTTTATCTCCGATATTAAGGTAAATTGTGGTTGGATTATTGAATGAGTCAATTCTTTCATACCTGTATTCTAACCTCAATCTTTCCATCGCTGATTTTGGAAAGTCGTCTATCAACTTTGAGTCTTTATATCTCTTCCAGTCCAAAGTAGTGATATTTCTATACTTGAATCCATAAGCATATCCTATATTTGCATCAGGAATATCTCTCATTTCAATTGCATGTATTCTATCTTTGAGTAGATAAATATATACATTTGTATCGATCAAAGATTGACAAAAATAAATAGCATTGTCATTTATTTGTTTTAGAAGCTTTGTACATAGCTCAAACTCTGAACACCTATACTCAAAGGCTTTGCCATACTTTGTAATTAAGTGTTCATTATAATCTGTTGTAGTATTATAATCTACTTTAGAATATTTCCTTTCATATATCTTGAATCCTGACAAATGCCCTTCATCAAACTCTTCAAAGCATTTCTGTTGGATAGTGTTGACCAATTTATCAGACGTAGGAATCTGAAAAAAACTAATTAATTCTCCGTATGTAACTCCTTTAGTACAAAGGGGGGAATTATCCTGTGCGTTTGACTTGTAAGGCAGATTAAAGAAAAACAGACAAAAGATTAAAAGTAAAAAGCGCATAACTTTCATAGGAAATTTTCGTAATTTTTTAAGTCTGATACTACTCTACCTTAGAAGTAAATGATTTACATAAAGTATTTGCCATAATTAGTGTCATTTTATCCATCTTATTAAGATTAGTGATGATAAAATTTCTTAAAATATTCTGGATCTAGCTTTTTAGCTTGATCAAAATCTTTTTTTGCTTGCTTGAATTTTTCAAGTTTGTAATATAATTCATCTCTTTTTAAATAGGTAAGACTTATCGGATTAGCTTTTATTGCATTAGTATAATCTTTTATTGCCAATTCATTTTTATTCATATTCTTATATAATTCACCACGATATATATAATACTTATAATTATTAGAATCAAAATGAATTGCCTTTGAAAAATCATTTAAGCATGAATCTGGTTCTGCCAAAATAGTATTATCATTTTTATCAAGATATAGATTTGATGCTCTACTAAAATATATATTTGAATCGGTTGAGTCTGTAGTAATTGCTAAGTCATAATCTTTTCTGGCTTCTGTAAACTTTTTGAGTTTAACGTAACATTCTGCTCGCTTTACTAAGAGATCAGTTGTATTAATATCTTTTAATAATTCACTATAGTTTTTTGCAGCTTAGATAAATTTTCCCTCTTCCATTTTAGAATCTGCAACAGCGATGGAAAGAAGTCTTTTAGCGTGTCTGGCAGAAGCATCCATCATTGTGGTAAAGGTTACATCATCTTTTTGTGTATTGCGATTTTTTAAAATAACCGATGCAAAAAAAAATAACGAATAATAAGTTGGCAAAAGGTGAAAGAAAAGTAATAACTATTTTAATTATTGCGTTCAAATGGGAGATTCTCCATATTTTGTATATCCCTACTGGGAATAAAATGACACAAATGGCATAAATAAAAAAAATACTATTATGCCATTTTTTAGTTTTTATTTCAGTTTTCATATCTGTTAAATTTATACTAACTACACAACTTCTGTGTTAATGATTTGATTCAAGCATGGGAATCCACCTTCTTGATAGCTATGTTATTGTGTAGAAATTATTCTACCGCTACGATAGAAAATATAATATGTAAGCTGTCTCTAATCAAATCTTTAACTTGACAATAAAGACTTATATTATCTTTCCGTATACCTCCATCCCTTACAAATCAAGTATTATCTACGGTTACAAAATAATAGATGATTTAATATAAAATTTTACCCTATCCTAGGGCTATTTTTTAAAAAAAATAGTATTATTATATTAAAAATTAATCTTTAGTATTACCTTAATTAAAATGGATACAAATGCTGTATATTTGAGCGTAAAGGCCTTTGCTGATGAACACTACAATAAAAAATCAGACTATGAGTTTATCGTTTCACAAGAAACTCAACAGACAGAGATACACCGTTTAAAAAAGGGAATAAGGCAAGAACAATTTTTTATTATCATTGACTTACTTAATTTCAAGATTATTGACCACGGAGGTTTGGAAGAGTTTGGTTTCGATTCTAAAACCTTCTCACTCAAAACATATTTCCAAATGATTCCATCTAAAGGAATCACCTCTTTATTACAGCTTTTAGGAGAACAGACCTTTCTTAAAGCCAAATCTCATCTTATGGCTTTTTTGAAGCCATCCTTTATTGTTCAAATACCTATGAAATTTAAACATGAAGAGGATGTGCATTTTCTTGTGAAGCGAACTATATCTCCATGGCAAATAACTAAATGTGGGAAAATTACCGCTTATGTAGCAGAATTTACTGTAATTAAAACTTATGATTTTGAACCCTTAAATCCAAGGATAAAAGACCTACCTGAAGAATACTCTAATTTAATTTTACGAGAATTTAATAGGAATTTCAATCAACTAAAACCAGCAGATAATCCGTTTTCGCCTCGTGAATTATTAATTTTAAAAGAGTACGTTAATGGAGCGAGGTCTTCCAAAGATTTGGCAGAAAGTCAAGGACTTAAAATCAACACTATTAATAGTTATAATAAAAATATTCTTGAAAAAGCAAAACAACTTTTTGGAGAGGATTTACCTTTATATACAGCATTGGATGTGGCTAAATTTATGAGCAAACAAGGTCTTTTAAAATAACATGAAGTAAATAGCATCTGGATTTACCTCATGTTATGAATAATTTTACCCTAATGTTACTTTTGTTTTCTTGAAAACTGAGTTCCACCTTATCTTTAATATTGATTTGAGTTTACTGTAGATATTACTCCATATTAGATTATAAAGCAAACGTAATGCTTGAAAACGTAATGAGCCAGCATCTAAAAAATAAATCATGACAGCTATTCCTCCAGATTTACTAAGGGTTCCTTTAACCTGTGGAGGTTTCATACCAAGATAAAATACCTTCGAAAAGAATTGCTCCTGAAATTGTTGAATGTGTAATTCTACAGAGCCTCCAAAAATATATCTGTACCCTTTTTCTTTTACGAGTTTAAGTGTTTCAGATAGCATAATGCGATAAAAGAATATTCTATATTTAGGGATTATTTTTCGCTTCATCCAAATACAAGAGATTTCGACTGCCTCTTTTTCATTAACACCGAACTTTCTTTTTAAGGCTCTTAGAGTACCAACTCCATCTTCGTTCCCTTCGAAAATACTAAAGTATCGGAATGAGTTACCATTTGATGCAGAAGCGAGTACAAGTCCCCCAACCATTTTAGGGCCAGAAAAGAAGCAATATGTATCTGCTTTTTGTAAATAATCAATTGAAACTTCTGTCTTCGACAAAGCTTCGTATTCGGTTTTATAAATCTGAAGGAACTCTATCCCTGGATTTTTGAGGTAATAAAAATTATGTGTCATAGCATCTGATGTTTATATTTTGTACTATTTATATATCAGGAATTATAGCTTCTCTGTGAGTATTAATGAAAATAAATTATTCTCAAATTGTTACATTCTGCAATAATAAGGGGTATATCAACATGGTGTATTGATGGTAATTATTTTGAATGAGTTGACAAAATAAACAAGATTGCTCACCGCATAGCAGTGAGCAATAAATCCAAACTACTTTAATTTAAACCCTACCCCAATTCTTGCATTGGTTGAACCAACAGCCCCCAATTCAGCGAATGCCCCTGTTGTGTCCGAAAAATAGTATTTAGCCCCTAAATGTGCTCCCAAGTATATGCCACTCCCATAGGCATCTATTGATATTCCTGCATAAGAGTCTGCCCAACTAAAACTTCTGTATCCTAAGCCTGCTCCTGCGTATAGGTCGAACTTTTCATCTTTGATGTTCAATATCCTGTTGAAGTGATATGAACCTCTTCCTCCAAAATATAGGGCAGTAAATCGATAACCATAATTTGATGTTGAGAGATAATCTACATTCGCACCAACACTAAGGTCATCATCAATACCTACTTCAAAGGAAGCACCAAAGGGAACACCTCCGCTATAATAAGAATTGAGTCCTAGACCCAGATTTAATAATTTATCGCCCTGCTGAAAGGCTTGAGCATGGACTTGTCCTGCGATTAAAGCAGAGATAAAGATGATTAAGGTTACTGCTAATTTTTTCATGGTAATAAAAGTTTTTATTAAAGTTTATGAATTACAAACCCCTTCTGGAGGCTTCAACTTTAAATAGCTTTTTATAGAAGCTCTGTGAGTTTCTATTGAAAAATTCTTATTTTTATTTACAAATCTTTTGGCCATAAATCACACCATGAAAACTCAATCACTTCTTTCGTTAGTAGGTCTTATCTTTTTTAATTTTTTGATGGGTTGGAAAACAGAGGCTCAGGTTAAGGCAAAGTCTCCTTTGGTAGATCCTGTTATTATCCCAGCCCCTAAGCCTAAACAGGTATATACCTTAGCCTTTATTGTTGGTGTGAGCAAATACAGAGAGATTGAGGGATTGAAATATGCAGATAAAGATGCTCGTGATTTTAAAGCCTATTTACGATTAAAGGCTGGAGGCAGTGTGCCTGATAGTAATATTGTAATACTGACAAATGAAGACGCAACTTTTGGAAGGGTTACGACCCAATTAGAATGGTTGAAGGCAAGTGCTTTATCTAATAAAATTGACACAAGCAAATATCAAATTAAGGTTATACTCTTTTTTTCCTCACATGGCTACGAGGATAAAATCGTCTATAAACAAGACACTGCTACGCATGGTATTTTATGTTTGCACGATACAAGCCCAGGCTATAAAGATAGATTTTTGGCATTGCCTTTTTTGAAGGATTATGCAGAGGATGTTGCTTTTTTAAAGAAAAAAGTATCGGTTAATTTATATATAGATGCTTGCAGAAGTGGAGCATTGATAAGTCGTACTCAAAGCTCAATCTTGAAAGAAGAATTATACAGGAAATGGAGGTATAATAATATCACAAAAATAGTTGCTTGTCTCGACAATCAGAGTGCTTATGAAGGGAAGAAATGGGAAAATGGAATATTTACCTATTATCTTTTAAGAGGCTTAATGGGATTAGCGGATGGTCAAGAATACAGAAATGATAAACCTGATGGTATTGTGATGGTTCGTGAAATAAAACATTATATAACAGATTGGATTGCTAAAGACCTGTTAATGAATGTACAGACACCTGAAAAAGAGGGACAAGACAACACTGTACTGGCAGTGGTAGATAGTGTAACCTTGAATGAACTTATCAAGAATGAACCCATTGTGGTAAGGGAAGGAAAGGTTTATCCAAAAAGCTTTGGTGAACATTTTATAAAGCAACTGAGCCAAGAATGCCAAACTGCTTATACTCGTTTTGTGAATAATTTGGACTTAGGTTTTATGGATAAAGCCATCCAAGACTATGAGTTATTAGCTAAGACAACCACTGACCAAACAGCAAAAAATCTTATCAAACTGGAACTAATTGCAGGGTTGGTTGATGATAGTTATGAACATTTATCAAAATATTTAGCGAATGATAATAAACCCATAAGTAAGGAAAAAATTGAGCAAATTATTCAAAGTCTAAATTACAGTTTAGTTTTATTTGGAGTCCGTGATTATCGGTATAATAATTTATTAGCAGAAATCAACTATTTTGAAGGACTTTTAAGTAGAATTTACCGAAACGATTTACTATTTGCAACAGCTAAAATGCAAGAATCTATTCTTCACAACAACCGAGCTATATATAGTTATAATGAATTAGGGTTTATATATAATAAGCAGCAAAAATATAAAGAAGCACTTAACATTTTTGACAGAGCATTAAAATTGTCTCCAGAATGGATTTTTTTATTGAATAATAAGGCTGTAGCTCTTTCAAATTTAGGAAAGAATATGGAAGCTATTGAGTATGTTGATAAAGCAATCTCTTTAAAAGAGAGAACCTTTACTCTTTTTTATAATAAAGCTCGAATTTTAAAAGAACTAGGTAGATTTAGGGAAGCCTTAGATTATTATGACTTAGCTATTTCTATAGATAACACAATTCCGCAATTATATACAAATAAAGGTGTCTGTTTAGAGAAATTAGGCTCTTATGAGGATGCTATTAAATGTTATAATATTGCTATCGAGCAGATGCCCGACGAATATCTTGCATACTATAACAAAGCTGAGGTCTTTACCACATTACAGAAATACAATCACGCAATGGAGTTGTATAATAAGGCTATTTTTATAAAAAAGGATTTTGTGGAAGCTTACATGGGTAAGGCTATATTATTTGAACTATTCTCTCAGAATGACAAAGCATTAGTATGCTATGATACTGTTATTACAATAAAACCTGAATATCCTTATTCGTATTATAACAAAGGTTTACTTTTGAAAAAATTAGGTGAAGAAGAAGAGGCATTAAAATCATTAAATAAGGTAATTATGTTGAAAGATGATTTTGCTGATGCCTATTCTACAGCGGGGAATATTCTGAAAAATCAAAAAAAGTATTCAAAAGCTTTAATTTATTATGATAGGGCACTTGAGATAGAACCCATGAACTCAGTTTTTAATGTAAATAAGGGATTACTTATGTATGAGTTAGGTAATTATAATAAGGCATCAGAGTATTACAGTAAAGGAATAGAATTTGATAGGTATAATATAGATGCTTATATTAATAAAGCTAATGTATTAGCGGATTTGAAGAACTACGATAAAGCCATTGAGTTTTACAATGTAGCTATTTCATTAAATCCAGAAAATGCTCTTATCTATTATAATAAAGGCTGTACATTAGGTCAAATGGGGAAACACCAAGACGCTATTGATGCTTACGACAAAGCAATTTATTATAAAAACGATTACATAGAGGCTTTCTATAATAAAGGATCTCGTTGTTCAATAATTCACCAAAATACAAATGCTATCGCTTGTTATAAAAAAGTAATAGCCCTAAATCCTAATATTACTAACGCCTACTACAACCTATCTCGCCTACACTCCCTACAAAACCAGCCCAAAGAAGCTTTATCTTATCTTGAGCAAGCTTTACAAAAAGGCTATAACGATTTTGCCTATATCAAAGAAGATACAGATTTAGATAATATTCGGGCTTTACCAGAGTTTAGTACTTTGCTCAAAAAATATCAAAAATAAAATGCCTTATTTTTCCACTACGGTATATTTTATCTCATGGAAATAGCGAATATGTTTAATTATTTCCCAAAGTTGATATTTTTGATATTCTTGTAATGGGGTGTTTTGCTTGGGGTCACTATCAAAGAGATACTCTTTAAGGTAGTGACCATCAAAGGCAACATCACTCATGACTACCCATAAAGCAGAAGCACCCAGCGGTGGAGTTATCTTGGAACGAAATATATTATTGTCAGGTTGTTGAGTGCGAAATAAAGGAACTGTATCATCTGTATTGGGGTCTTGCATAAGGTAACAACTTCTTACACCATTGGTAGCTGTTACATCAAAAATATCATAAAAATAGCCATCGGGAATTTTTACAGAAATACTGATATTATCTTTTAAACTAAGGGTTTTAAAGGCAGCACTGGGCAGACAATTATTATTATTATTTAAACGTATTGTATGGTCTGCTAAAAGTTCATACTGATTGATACAATCTTTCACTTCAACAGCTAAAGACGAATTATGGAACAGTTTTAGTACTGCTCCAAGCTCTTCTCTTGATTGAATAGCTTGGAATTTTTTTATAGCTTCTTTAGTACGTTCGCTGATGTGAATAGACGTGATTTTTTCGGCTTGGATACCTTGTGGGAATTTGATTACGATGGCATCTTCTTCAATGTCTGTAACTAATCCTTCTGCTTTTTTTATGCTATTTTCAAACAAGTTAACAGTATAGCCTTTTTCAAATAAAAATGGGTTTGCTAATGTAAAGCTTACCTCTTGAAATTCATCTCCCACCGCTTTTTTAATTGTCTTTGGAGGTTTAATTCCAGTAGGCTGTGAGCCATTACTCTTGAGCAGTACCATAAATCCTTTAAAGGTACTTTCTCCTTTAAACATGGGCAATTGAGCTACTTTTGTATCAGGTTTTAGCTGAATACTTGGACTTCCTTTCTTGATTGATTTTAAATAGTCCCGAAATTTGAGATAGAATGATAGATAGCTTGGCGTATCTGATGGATAGATTGCTTCAAAGGCATATTGTATTGCTGCAACAAAATAGCTTATGCGATTAGGGGAAGTATTTACCTGCATTAATTGATTTGATGCTGCCATCACAATAAATGGTGCAGTGTTCAGAGATTTTTTAATGAAAAGAAGGCTATTGGCTTCAACGAAGTAAGAAGCATCCTTTAGGACAATATTCGCAGACTTGTTCTCCCCTTTTTCTGACCTATCAGAATAACAAAAATCAGCTAACAATAGGTAATGCCCATCTTTCCCTATTTTTTCTAAAATCTTTTCGTTAAAACGCCCTATTTCATCATCAATAATGGCATTGGGGCTATAGTCAAACAGTCCTTTGTCGTCTGTTTGCTGTCTTGTATTAATTGATTTTGAATCGTATGGAGTATCTTTACAAACAAACACTTCGTCATCAGTATCATTTTGATTCGGGTCAGCTATTTTCTCATCCCCTGAATTATCATGAACTTTATTACCATGTGAACAAAGATAGACTACACAGGTTGCTCCTGGGGGTAAACTACTGATAAACTTATTAAAAGCGTTTCTAAATTCATCTGATGTTAAATTTTTCCTAACAACAATATTCGTAAAGCCTTGTGTTGTCAAAAGATTGCTGATAGTTTGTCCACTCTCACTAATAGAACCCAAGTCACCAGTCTTATACCATGAGTCATTATCAAACTTAGTATTCTGAACAATAAAAGCATATTTAGGAGATTTTTGGGCAAAAGTCTGCGATACCAACAACAGACTAATAAAACAACATACAATGGCTGATTTAAGTAGCATAATGAGTAGATTAGAGTTTAGCCCTAAGCTACTCAAAAGAAAAGAATTTATGAAACAACAGCACAAAAAAAGTGCTGTTGTTCAGGATTTTAACGCATTGCTTCCATTACTTTAGCAGCAAAGTCATGAGTATCTTTCCAGTCTATACGTTCTTTTAGTACTGAAGCAGCCACTTGGGCTAAAGTAGTGGTCTTCTTCTGATAAATGAGCGTTTTCATGTATCCAATCGTAGCTCTTTGTCTGGTTAATCCTGCAATATTTTTATCATTATATATTTCTTCAAAATAACCTTGAGCCTTTGAGTATTGGTTATCGTAAAGATATATCCACCCTAACCAGTAAGTTTTACATTGCTTTTGGTAAAGTCCAGTAGGTTTCCATTCATCTAAATAATGAAGGAATGCTTGTTTATCCTTTGCAAATTTCAATCTCAAATCATTCCCACAATCGCATAAGGTATCTATTTTCTCTTCTGTACTTGGGCCAGCAAAACCTTTGGTTTCATTATTTTCTCCAGCAAGTTGATATAATTTTTCCCACGTTGTATTATCAGGCGTTTTGATACTTACACTATTTGGATTACTTAAATCGTAAATATTATAGACCAATAATGTAACACCAACAAGTACAATAACAGATGCAGCGAAAGCAAATGCCTTACGACGATACCAAGGAATAGGCTTTGCTTTTGCTTCAAGCAATTCATCAATAAACGCTCGATTGTCGGCTAAGTGCTTGAAAACAGGGTCTTCAACTTGCTCTATCCTTGCTTGAAAATCGGGATTATTTTCAAGTAATTCTTCAAAATCAAGGGTTTCTTGAATTGTCATAAACCCGTTTTGATATCTATATAAATTTTCAGAATTTAGTTCCATTGTCATTTTTTTTATTGATTGAATACTTTTCTATTACTTCAAAAAACCTTTCAAATTTGGGATTATCTATTATTAAAATAGTTTTTCCATCTTTTTTGGATTGTCTGGTTTTTTCTTTGGTTTTATCATCATTTTTACCATGCAATTTCTTTGCAATAATATTGTAATCTCCTAACTCCTCTAAAAAACATAAAGCTGTATTAATCCCTTTAATTTCCTTTCGTTTTTCTTCATAAGGCTTTATCAATGGAGCTATTTGCTTGAGAATAAGTTTTTTTGTTTCTTCTTCATCATAATTTTTAAACTCATTCAAATCAATTAAGGTAAAAGCCTCAATACTCTTATCTTGATATTTAGCAGAAATATCGCCACTTTCGCTTTCTTCGATAGTCTCTACTTCTTTAAAACTATCAAAACGGTAGCTATTTTTATGCAATTCATTCATTTTCCTTGTTGCAATGGTATTGATATAGCCTCCAAAATTTTGATTATCAAAAGAACCATTCCAGAACATTTCTCGGATATCATCACGGATTTCAGAAACGATTTCTTCTTGTTCATCCTCATGTTTTTTTTGTCCTGCTCTTTTTACAGTAGCTTGAATTCTTCGCTGTAAATCAGGAATTTGTACCTTTTCGTATTGATTCTTTACTGTTAAAAGAAGTTGTATGAACTGTGAAAATTCAGGTAATGAATAGTAATTCATCTCCAAAAGATTGATTTTGCCAATAGCAGCTTGGTTATATAATTTCACTAATGGTTCCGTTTTAGATAATTGTAGTAGCTGTTGAACAATAGAATCATTAAGGAAAGTCTGAAAATTATTTTTTTTAGTCAAAAAGCTCTTGTATAGGTCTTGCTTTTTAATTCTATTTTCTGCTATTTCTTTATAAAAATGTTTTTCAATAGCTTGCTTGAGCTTTGAATTTACACCAAAATCATTCTTTATACCAGTAATAAAATCATTTATAGAGTTCTTTAAGTCAAATACTACTTGCTCCTTATAAAAATTTGCAAAAATATTACGGACAAAAGTTGTAACTCTACTTTTATCCTCCTCCTTTTTTTCACTTTCTTCTGTTGATAAGTCGGCATCTTTTTTCCCCAGATTATTATTGAAATAATCTTGTAAATAATTTTTAATTTTCTCTTTTTCTAATGGCGATGCCTTAACATCTTGCAAAAGAAAAAAAAAGGCTTTTTGCGTTTGGGTATCGCTCAAATCAACTTCGTCCCAACGATTCAAATAATAATCAATCGACTCTAAGGCATTTTGGATATATTTTATCCTTTTTAGAGCTGTTATGATGAGTGTTGCTTTTTCTTGGGGCAATAGATTAGGGCTAATCATGTCTCCATAGTAATGCCCATTATTGGCATAGAGTAACATTTCTGAGATTTTAATATTTTCTATATTGACCATTGTATTACAATTTGGGGGTTAGTTTCGGGGAAAAGCGATATAGTTTTGAGCTATGAGCTGTGAGTTTTGAGTTAGTAATTGTCCTTGCCTAAAATACATTTTCCTCAAAATCAATTAACAGATAACTGACATACAGCAACTTAATCAACAAAAAGCATTAGCTATTTTAAGGATGCCAAAGCAAGGAAAAGCTGACGGCAGGTATTGGTACTACTTTTATTGACACAGCCTTTTATTTCGGTTATTAGCTCCTGATGCGTAATAGAGCTGACGGTATATTGAAGAACATCGCCTTCCATAAAAAACAGAAAAAGATTGTTTTCCTCTAAAGACCAATAACCAGAACATATCGTGGCGGTTTCTTTCTTTTTTCGATAGCCATTTACCTTGAATTTTCCTTCTGGCAAAAAAACATATACATAGCTGGAACCTATGGTTTCGGCTTTCTCATTTATGGCATTTGTATCTGCTAAAAGCCATTTTTGATGTGTTAATAGCCCAAAAATATCTGGCTTGGGATGTAGCTTTTTACTACTCCACTGACTGAATGCCCAAGCCAATACTAACAACGATAAACCTAAAGCCCACTTTTTCATTTGATTGACATTTTTAATAATCTACGATTGATTTACTCTCAAAGAGTTTCTAATAGACTATCTAAAAATGCAGAGGCTGTGTGAGTTTTCTTGACCTATTTTTGATATTTTTTGAGCAACGCACTAAACTCTGGCAAAGCCCGAATATTATCTAAATCTGTATCTTCTTTGATATGGGCAAAATCGTTATAGCCTTTTTGCAAGGCTTGCTCAAGATAAGACAAGGCTTCTTTACTTTGGTTTTGTAGGGAATACAGGCATGATAGGTTATAGTAGGGATTTTGTTGCTGAGGATTTAATGTGATTGATTTTTCAAAAGCATTTATTGCTTCTGCGTATCGTCCTAATCTACATAGAGAGAATCCTCGGCTATTATGAATATCTGATATAAATTCATTAAATGCAAATGAGAATAACCGCTTCTCATAAATTGCAATCGCTGAATCATAAGCGATAATTGCCTCTGTATCTTGGTTTAATTTAGAAAAGCAATAACCTTTCACAATATATCCATCAGCATAATCTTTTTTTAATGCAATCGCTACATCACATGTAGCAATTGCTTCAGCATAGTGTTCTAAAAGGTAGTGTGCATTTGCTTTATAACCATGCACATATACATCGTTTCTTTTATGAGCTATTGCCAAATCAAATTCTTTAATTGCATCGGAATAAAACCTTAAATTATATAAAGCAAATCCTTTTGCATAGTATGCACCCGCAAAGTCTTTTTTTAATGCTATAACTGAATCAAACGCAGTAATTGACTCCCTAAACCGACCTAAGTTAATGAGTGCTACCCCCTTAGTATTATATGACATTATAAGTTCACCATTATTAATCTTCACATTAGCAGAGTCGAATTTAGAATTAATATACCGATTTAAGTTTCCTCCAACATAAGACTCTTTGTTATAATTTGATATAAATCTATTATTTATGAGAATAGCAGAGTCGGAAGCTATTATTGCTTCGTCATTACGCCCTAACCTCACTAAACAATCCCCTTTATTATTATATGCTTCAATTAAATCTTGTTTATATATTAATGCAGTGTCAAAATAGCACACAGCTTTTGAGTACTCTCCTAATTTAGACAGTGCAAATCCTTTGTTGCAGTAAGCAAGTGCATAGTCTTTTTTTAAATAAATTGCAGTATCCAACACTCTTATTGCTTCTTTATATTGTTCTAACTTTACTAACACAACACTTTTATTGTAATACGATTCTGCAATATTTCTATTTAGAGCTATTGCACGATTAAAAGCTATTATTGACTCTTCCAATCGGGTTGATTCATGTAAAACTATCCCTTTACTACTCCAAAGATTAGCCCAATTTGGGTAAATCTTTAATCCTTTGTCAAGGATATTTAAAGCTTTGTCATAATAGCCTTTAATTTCAAGTAACACGGCTAAATCATTGTACACGTATATGGCAGTAGTATCTTGTGTCAAAATGGTAGTCAATATCTGTTCTGCATTACCTAAATTGTTATTGTAAATTTCTCGTAAGCTTTCAAAGAATTTTATTTCAGAAACTATACTCTTATATCTAAAATCATGTTTCCCAATTAAGTCTAAAGTATAATTTAAATTTTTAAGCAAATCTTTAATATTTATTTTTTTTAATGCTGTGCTTCTATCATCGCAAACTAAATAAGATGATAGAATACGATAACTATCATCCATCAACTCAGCTATTAACTCTCGTTTAATAGAACCTCTAATAGGCAAATATTTTTCCTCTGTAATTTTTTTAGCTAATAATTCATAATTTTTAACAGCTAAATCCATAGAACCTATGTATAGGTTTTTAGTAAAACGTTTGTAGATACGCTGGATTTCTTTGTCCATGTTATTGATACTCTTTTCAACAAAAGACTTATTCGTAAAAACTCCAATATTTACTATTTCAATATTGGATTTAATACTTGCTAAGGTAACAGAATCAACCTTTGCTAAGGTCAAACGTCCATAGCCTTGTTTTTCTGGCATTTGGGGGTTATCTGCCCCCAAATCACCTTCTAAGTGCTTGGCTAAGAAATACGTTAATTCATATAAACTTACCTTCTCATCTTTATTGCCTTCATCATCTGCCAGCCCTCTTAAGCCTCTTAGTAAGTAGTAAGTAAAAGCCCCATTGTTCCATTGCTTACTTTCATAAGAGTATTCACGAGGGCTACAAGACACTATTTTTAGCACATTATCCCAATTTTTCAACGACAACTCGGAAGCCCAAGCCTCTTCTTTTTTCTGAGTTATATCTAAGCCTGCTCTACAAGCATCAATATATACCTCCACTTTCGTATTTTCTCGTTTCAATAACCTTTGGGTGTATTGATGAAGTCTTTCAAACTGAATACTCGATTGTGTAGGAAAACCCCTATCGGTATCATAAGTCAACAAATAGCCTTTTTCTGCCTTTCCTACTGGGTCTATAAAAGCTCCTCCGTGCATAGAAAAGAAGAGTACAATTCTAACCTTTTTACCAGCTTTTGTTTTTAAAGCTCTCTCTTTCAAATCCTCCAAATGTCTATATATCTGTGAAGACGTAGCCATAGTGTCTTTGAGTAAGACAATATTCTCTTCAGGAACACGCCCCCCTACTTTAGAAACCAGAAAATTGGCAAAGTCAATAGCGTCTTGATGGGCAAATTGGAGATTCGGCTGTATGGTTCGGTACTTACTAACCCCAACGACTAAAGCAAGTGTAAGCTCTTCGTTTGAGGTGTTTTTTGTGACTATGGGTTCTGTTGCTTTAGCTACGGGCGTTATTTTTTGAGCTCTGGCTGTATCAATCGTTGTACAAAATGTGAGTAAAAGGAGGATAAGGCTAAGAAAAGTGTTTTTCATGGCGTGTTGCTATTAATATAAATTTTATTACTGAAGATAAAGATTTTTTCACCAAAACTCACGAAGCTAAGGGTATTTAATATAGACAAATAGAAAGCTTACTATCAGGCTTTTGACACTATAAACCCCCTATCAGGAAATGAAAAATATCACCATGCTTACGCTGGCTTTTTTTGCCATGCTCTTGAGTGCTAAAGCATCTTTAGCCCAAAACACTAATATGGAACGAGAACTCGTAGCTATTATGGCTCAAGGAGGGTATGCCGTTTCTGAAACACTGTATGCAGACGTAAAGGAAGGCTCCTCTACCTTTCGCTGGAAGACCTTCTATTCGCAGGTAAATTATATGATTGTTGCTTTTGCCGAAGAAGATGGCGTGAATGACATAGACCTCTATCTGTATGATGGAGACAACTACTTGCTATCAAAAAGCACTTCCAGTAACAACTACGAACTGCTCAAATATACGCCGTACTCGACCCGACAATTGAAGGTACAAGTAAAGAATTATGATAGCTACTCCTCCAGTTATACTTACCGCTTGAAATTCATCATTTTTTACAGGAACTAATATGTAACATTTCCTTATCACGAATGTTGCTTGAAAGAGAACATTCGTGATAAGGGTAAACCCAACAACACAATGGAAAACTCAAGAAATTATAACGAATTAGGCTTTAGCCAATCTGTTGAACATGGAGGTCATGCAACTGGCTTAGAAACAAATTTAATTGTATTGAGAAATGAACATATACTCAAAGATGATTCGTCAAATGCCAGTATTCAGCAGGAAATCAACAACAACGACAACGCGATTTTGCAGCATGACAAAGACAAAATTACGGCTCAAAAGGAAATTCAAAGCATTGAAGAGGTAAAGATACCAAGCCGCAAAGAGCGTATTGAACAAAACAAAGAAAAAAGACATCAGTACGAAAAAGCATTGCACGAAGGACAAAAGCCAGATGAGGTAAATCGTTTTGAGCTTTATCGCCTGCGTGTAGTCATGATTTTGGCATCTATCTATCTTTTCGGGTTTTATGTAAGCTCCAGCTATATGGCATTTTTTAGAAGTGTTTCAGAAGCCTTTACGCAGCAAACTCGTGAGAAGGTTATCAACACACTTTTTCAGTCGGTTTTCTCTGCTGATGCTTTTGCAACATTGAATTTTCACTGGCTTATTCCAATCGTTTTTCTCCTATTTGCCACAATCGTAGAAAACCTGATGAAACGATATACAGGCAAAAAGAGGATAGTGTTTACGACGGTGGTAATTATAGCTGTATTCATCTTCGATGCTATTATTGCCTACAAAATAGAAACTACTAACGAAAGTCTCAAGCAACAAATGGGCTTTGGCGACCCCAATTATTTATGGTGGAAAGATGTAACATTTTATGGGGTCTTGATGCTGGGATTTGTACCGAGTTTACTGCTATCGGCTTCGACCTATTTTTACACCAAAGAGTTGGAAAAGATAGATGGCAAAAGAATCATTCGACTTGAGATTGAACGCATTACAATGCTGATAGAGCAGTTGTATCAAGAAATAGACGAGCTAAAAATCAAGGTACAAGCACAACAAACCCATATCGCACAATTAGAACTAAGTGTTGTACATCTACAAAAAACGAATGAAAAACTTTTGTCACGGGTATCCATCAATAAACCTGCCTTGGATAAAGCACTAAATGAGTTTTACGATGGTTGGATTAAGATATTCCCATCTATGCCAGATGCCGAGAGCAAAAGAGCCAAATGTGATGAAGTATATAAGCATTTTAGGCAAACGTATTTAGGCAACGAATTTCTTCATAATAATTAGTAGCCTCGCTAAAATGCCATAGTGATTTGAGCCTTTTTCTAAAAAGCTATGGCATTTTACTCTAAAGTAAACTAAAACTCATTATAACCATCAAGAATATGAAAACGATTATCCGACTTTCAGTCATAATGCTGATACTGCTACTTAGGTCATTTTCACACACTTTTGGACAGGCAGCCAAAAATCCACCTCCTCAAAAATACATCATTTTACTTGATTTATCGGACAGGCTTTTGCTACCACAACAAGCAGATAGAGACAAGGTATTGATTCAATCGGTCTTTGCAGAATTTGAAAAAATAGTCAAGGGGAATTTTTATATTTTCTCAGAAGATGTTTTTCAAATCAACATCATTCCGCAAGAAGGGGGTATCGATAACGATATTTATACACAAAACCTTTTCATTGATTTAAAGAGTATTCCAACTTCACAAAAAAGAATAAAATGGAAGCTTTTAAAAAGAGTCTTCCAGCATTACTTACAACTTTATACAAAGCAGCCATAGAGAAAAGAACTAAAACGACTGATTTTATGGGAGCTGACACTTGGCGTAGCTTCAACGATTTTTTACCGCAAAGTTTACTAAAAAATGGGCTGAATAAATTGTTTATTTTAACCGATGGTTATCTTGATTTTGAGAGTAATAGATTTGTTGGAAAAAACGGTAACAGAACAACTGATTCAAGAATGATTAACAGATTGAGGAATTTAACCAATTGGCAACAAGTATTGAACTCACCCGAAGAAGGAATCATACCCGTAAAAAGTAGCTTTGGAAATCTTCAAGTATGTGTAGCTGAGATTCATCCCAAAAATATGGCATTACAAGAACAAAGTATCATTATTGCCTTATGGAAAAAATGGTTGAATGAGATGAAAATACGACAAAGTACATTTATCGTTCGGGGGAATATTTTAGAGAATAAGGTGCAACTTGCCTCATTCTAAAGTCAAATTTCATCCTAGCATTTACTACCAGAGAAAGTGCTAATTTTAAGGTTTGAAAATAACCATCAGGCCTTAAAATTAGCTATATATGGAAAAGAAAATGGTGGTAATGTTGTTACTCTATACCTCCCTCAACGTCCTCTTCCTCCCTCTTTTGCTTAGGCAAGTAGTAGAAGATGATATAAAAAAATACTCCGAACACCAAGAGTAACAAAATCAATAACATACGTAGCACTCCAAAGCCTTTACTGGTAGATGGTGTGACTACTTCAATAGCTTTCTCAATAGCTAAACCTGATAGACTTTCGCCCACATTTTCAAACGGATTAGAAATTATTTCGAACATGATTACGAGAGTTTAACGGTGTCTAATAAGATGGTGTAAATATCCTCAATCTGGGTAATCGTTTTACTTACGGTCTCTCCATAGATATTTCTGTATTCGAGAGTCTGACCTTTACGCAGTTGAAATGCGTTTTGCAATAACTCATTTTCATAAAAATCGACTTTCCTTTTAAAATGATGAAGGTCGGCTTTTTGTTGAGATAACAATGTCTCCAACTCAGAGTTGTTGTCTGATTTTGTTTGCTGCTTTCGGGTTGATATGATAGTGTCTACATACTCACTCAAAGTCATTCCCATTTGCTGAGCCTCTTGTGCCAATTCTATTTTAGTTCGAGCTTCACACTTGAAGCCTAAGGTTACTTTGTTGGTAGCATATTGGAGTCCTTCCAACTGTAATGCTCTCCCTGTTCTAATTTCGTTCATTGCTTAATATTAGATTAATCGTTATTAACTTACTGGTTTAAAAATAATTAACCCTCGAAAACCACCTTTGGGTTAACGAGGGTTAATATGCGTTAATTCGAATTAATTGAAGTTAATTCATGCTGTTTACATGAGTCAGTCAGGGGGCTCTCCTAGATGGTTTATGATTAACTCCACTTGCTTAGGAGTGAATATCCTTTGATTTTCAATCAGAACAAGATTCGAGATTAATCCAAGCCATTTATTAAAAGTAGGTAGGCTTACCTTATATTTTCGAGCTAACTCCGTTCTATTCATCGGAGGAAACTTATTTGTATCAGACATAATATTGAGAGCTTTTATACGCTCGCATTCGCAGACCCATATATATGACTTTGCGAGTGCGAACATGTTAAAATGGAATAATTAATTTGTAATGTGCACTCTTCCCCACCGTAAATCGTTCAATAAATCCCTTGTCATCTAGCTCCTTGAGCCTATCCTCAACTATCCTCGAACCACAATCAAAAGCCTCCGTAATCAACTCAATCAACTCTTTTTTACTTTTGGGTTCCTTCATATTATCTGTAAGCCAATTTTGAATGTCTGCTATCTGTGCCTTACTTTTCTTCATGGCTAGCTTTTCATTAATAAAGTCACTGCTAGCAAGGACTAACCCTTTTGTTTCTTCTGAATACTGTACGTAAATTGGGTCTAATCTCTTAGTATTTCTTGAGTGTAAGAACTTTAAACGTATCAAGTCTGTATCGTTTCCTTGATTATCCTTTTCAAAGCCTATCTGTATAACTTGTGAAGCCTTATTATTTAATTCCGTACCAAGGTGTCCACGACCTTTGTCGTTACCTGCTGAAGGATTTTCATGAATTACACAAAGAAAAGTAACATTATAGGTGTTAATGGTTTCATTGAGCATATCAACAAGTCTAAGGCTTTCTCTTACATCATTAAAGTTCTCAACGCAGTCAGTCACGACATCGAACACAATGAAGAGATTATATATATCATATCGTGTTCTAAACCTTTTGATATACTCATTTAACGTATCAAACCTTTCACTTCGAGGAATATCAATTAACGATATGTAATCTAAATTTTCGGGTTTATCTTCTATCGAATAGCCTGAAAGTAGCTTGATTTTTTGAATAGCATAAGGAAATTGGTCATTGATATTACGTTCTGTATCAACATAAAGCACAACCGATTTCTGCATAGCATTTCGTTTCATCCCTAAAAACCGATGGCTTGATTGGGTAATATTTCTTTGCAACATCAATCCACAAAAAATCTCCGTTAACCTTGGTTTATGTACACCCTTTTTACCTTGAATAATATTTATGGTGTTAGGAAAAACAACACCTGTTTCATTATACGTAATGATGGGAGAGCTAAACGCAATCGTTTTACAGCTATTAGATTGTATCTTTTCCTGTGTTGCCAGAATCTTTGCAATGTTAGTCTTTTCGTGAACTACTGTGCTAATCTGTTCAGGATTGAGGTATTGCTTATATTTATCAGTATTCATCATTTTCTTCATTTAGGGTTGTAAAACATCGACTTAGAAGTAGATTAATGAGATTATCTTGTAAATCATTACGCTCCCTTAATTCCTGATTTTGAAGCAGTAGCACTTGTTTTTCACACGTTAGGTTCGACAAAAGTGTTGCGATTTGTGCCGTTTCTTCAAGATATGCCGTCTTTAGAAGTTGTACCATATCCAATAGACCAATGATTTGATTGATTTCTGTCTCTAAATTTTTAATTCTCACAGAAACATCTTCCTTCATTTCATCAAAAAGCATTTTTCTTAGCTTTTCCAGATATTTACATTTAGCATCAAGTAGGTTTTCTACATGAAAAAAGCTTTGAGCAAATGCTTCCTCCCAATACAAAACAAAAGCTTTAGTATCTGCTTGTTTATAAGGATTATTCATCGTAAGCCTCCTTTCTTACCAAAAACCTCTTCTTCGATTTCCTTTCGAGTTTTCTTTTTACCAGATTCGACCCACTGGATAAGGTCTGCTTTGAAGAAAAGAATCTTCTTGCCAATTTTTTGAAAAGGGATTTTCCTAGAGGAAGTAAATTGATACAGTGTTGATTTCGGAATATTTAAAAATGAAGAAGCTTCATCTATCGACAAAGGCTTGTCGGCTGTTCCTAAAGATTTTGGTGTTTGCTCAGCAATGACTTGGCGAACGGAATGCTGAATTAGTGATACTAATTCTTCTGGAGTTACTAAGATTAATTTGGAGGATATTTCCATTTGTGTCGTCTACTCAGGGGGATGGTGTGTTGTCCCTTTCGATGACACAAAGTTTTATTGTTTTTTTGTGGTTGTTGATTTAGTAGTGGGGTACCACTAATATTAACAGCACCCCAAATACAACTATAAATTATTTAAAATCAACCCATTGATATTATCTAGTAACTTCTTTTTTTCACTTTTATTTCTAGGAGTATTATTCTCGTAAATTAGGAATTCTTCTATTTGCTTGGATGAAAAACCTGTAAGTACTTCTATAGCTTTTGCAAAAGAAGCTTTGCTCATATCTGTTGGGTTGTTGAAAATACAATTTAATTGTGCTAAATATGAGAATAATTTTGCAGTATCCTCACTAGTAAAAATAGTTTTTCTATCTCCTTTCGTTCTTGCAACAGGTTTAGGAATTTCTATTTTGAGCTTGGGTTTTCTTCCTAATTTTTGCTTCTCCTCTTCTAATTCTACCTTAATATTACTTTCAACGATAAAAACCTTATAAGGATTACTGTCTAAGTACTTTCTTATTAATTGAACTTGATTTGAATTTATAAGTATTTTACTATGTTTCATCAATAAAATCTCAAGAAATTTGCCAAACTCATTCCAATCATTGTTAAAGTTATTTTTAAAATGATATTTTAAAAAATCGTCTAACTGTTCTAAATCAAGCACAGCTACTGCCCATGCAAAAAAAAGGTAAAATATCTTTTCTCATCAATATCATCATTTTTATAAGTTAGGATAATACGACTGTGTCTAAACCAATAAATATCATAAGTCCATCTGTACGCTTCCTCTACATCATCCTTACAGAGCCTAATATTATGAGGAGCATGTCTAGTCATTTGATACTGTATCCACTCCTCCCTTTCTTCTTGAGAAGAATCAGCCAATAGGTTTTCATCAGCTAAAAGCCTTGTGGTTTCGATATCATTTCCTTTTATAATATCTGGAAGTTGCTTCTTTAAAACTTCTTCAATTTGATTTTTCCAAGACTTGTATTTAAGACCTCCAAGTGAGTTATTGGCTCTAACTACATATCCTAAATGTACTTTTTGGAAATTTGTAAGTTTTTTATTTGTATCATGATTCCAATATCTTTCGCATAATCTAACAAAGTGAAAATGTCGTTGAACATCATATTCTTCTTTATCAATGTTACTTGTATATTTCTCCTTATTCTCTAACATCAGAGATTCAAATTGACTTAGTAATTCACCATAACAGCTTTCTGATATATTTTCAGCACCTATTGCTTCATGCCAAATTGTACTTGTATCTATCTCGTACATTTGATACCAATTCATCGCTCCCATTTTTCTATCTTTCTCTTTTATAATATTAGAACTATATTCGTATCTTATCACCAATATTCAAAACTTAATCTATTTTCAATGTTATCTTTTTCATTAAAAAAACAGCATCCTGAAAAAGAAAGTCTGGGTCCTCTATTTATTGGATGAGTTATCATTTTTTCACCAATAATTGTCCATACAAGCTCTAAGTTTTCTTTTTCCATAGCTTCAAAAAGTATATCTTTTCTAACTAAAAGACAAGAAAGACCCTCTTCTCGACCCGATGGGTCTATACATACAATTTCCCCTTTTGAATTTTTAAATTCAAAATCACCATGGAATGATAAGTCTAAAATATTGAATAGACTTTGAGAAGGTTTGAAATAGCAATATTTCCCATCTTCTCCCAATGTCGCATCTTTACTTTCACCCCATTTATATTCATCGGTTGTCACAACCCCTTTAAATGGATATGAATTATCCGCCTGCCTATCGCTCAATCTCTGCCAATCTAAATAAACGTCTTTGATATCCATTTTAGTTTTATAAGAATTTGACCAGTAATATTCTCTACTAAATACCTGACGTGTTTCTTTGGACTGTTTCATCCAATTATTGTAAAATCGCTGTTTGGAAGCCCATTTTATAAATTTAGCTTTATATCAAATAAGACCGTAAATGAAACCATAACTCCTTTCTAACAGATTTCACATCGGTGTCATCATACTCATTTTCATCTTCCTTATTTTTCCAATGAGGAAATCCTTGAACCATTACCCATGACCTTCCAATGCTATCTTTTACTTGTATCAAAGTATTAATATTTGGCAAATCATCCTCTTTTTTATACCAGTTGGAGTGATTCCAATTATTATATTGAAGATTGAACCACCATGTTTTTTTATATTCTTTCCATGTGTCTATTTTTATAGGTCTAGAAGTAATAGTTGGGTCAATATCTCTTTTATCAATTTGCCATGCTCCCAATAAAGGAGATTCCTTTTCTTCATCATTCCACCTATTCCTATAAAGAAAATTGTCGGCTATCCTTGCCAAACATTCATAATATGCTATCCATCTATACTTTTCGCCGATACTTTGAATATGGATATTTTTTCTTTCATATTCATCGTAACTAGAATCAAAACTACCAAAAAGCTCTTTTGTCCAGCCTAACTCAAAAATCCTACCCAAAATAAAAGAAACCATTTTATCATTACTGAATTCAGACATATTGTTCCACCTATTAACATTTGATAAGAACTTTGCTTCAAAAAAAGGGCGAGCAACTTGTTTGTATTTTACAACTTCGCTTTCTGATAAAATTTTCAAAAGATATTCCTCTGCTACTCTTAAAATCTTTAATGTTCTATCTTCCCATTCTGTAGTTTTGGGATGATTTAGAAAGAGTTTAAAGCAATCCTTGCATATGTTTAATAACTGCCTCTGATTTTTTGTAAGTGAATTGTAAAAATCATTATAATTTTTTTCGGAATTAATCTCTATTGCTGAGAACTCAGATCCTCTGCCAATTTCATATTTATTAAAATCATAAAAATCATCACTAGTCGAAAGAACTAACTTATTTTGACCTCTATCTTCTCTAGTTGCAGTATCATACACAAAGTTTTTTATTTTATATTTTTTTACACAATTTTCAGCTGTCATTTTTGGGTCTTCCCAAACACTTTTATAGGGTGGGTAGATAAAGTTAACGTTTCCAATTATTTCCAATTTGTGATGTATTGCAAACTCACATATACCTCTTGTATATTCTCTCGTGAGTAGATGTACAGGTGGTTCTCCATATATAAAAAAGGTATCAAAGACTTTCTGAGCTAAATCTTTTGACATCTCATTTACTTCAGACCTAACTATTGCTCCATAGCATCCAGCTAATAACCTTTCAAGAATATACGGGTCATTTATGTCTTTAAAATCATCAATTAGTCGGCAAGCGATTGGTAAATTGTTGGTCAGTAAGCACACTAATCCTTTGGTTGAAGAATCTCTAAGAAAGCGATTTGGAGAGGTCAAAAACCATGTAACTGTTTTGGCAGAAAGATAAATAGATTCCTCTGATAAGTATGATTTATTATCTTCTGACCATGCCCAATCTACAAGGCGTTGTATTACTCCTATTTCATATTCTTCATCTACTTGTGGGCTATATTGGGAATTAATAAACGTAGTCCATACATCATCTCTCTGAGGAAGTGTTTTATTGACAAGTATTTTATGTAGATGATTAGCATTAAATAAATGTTTATCATTTGAACATACAGAAATCATTACTTCAACATATTCCCTGACAAATCCATTTTTTTGAACTACGTCTGTAAATTCAAGTGATTTTCCTGTGATTGTATCTTCTCTCCTCCAAATTAAGCTCTTGATAAATCCATGAGAAATAGACTCCACAGAATAATACTTTTTGGGGACTACTTCAAAAAGTTCCTTACTGATTTTTTCAGGTAAAATAACTGATAGTGCCTCTATAATACCCTCATTGTAGGAATTAGGGCTTTCTAATACGAATGATAAGTTTCCATTTCTCTTAAATGCTAAGGAAGGGTTCTTTGGGTCGATGTATTTATCTACCAAAAGATTAGTGATTATGTAGTCTCCAAATCTTTCATAGTTAAATTCAATAACACACTCTGTCTCTCTATTATCACGATTGTACCTTACATTTTCTTTAAACAATCCCTCTGAAATTAACTCAGTTAGAATATTACAATTTTGAACAAAAGGGAAGTAGGTTTTAACTACATTATTCAATAATAGAAATGCAGTATCATAATTCATAAAGGTTTGTTTTTGCTCCGAAAGTGATTGTGCGAAACTTTCTGCACATTTATTAGCAAGATTAATTTTAGGTTCAAACTCGAATTTATCGAAAAGTGATTTGTTGATACCTTGAAAGAAAAACTGGATAATTTTTGATATTCCATTCATTCCTTCTGGAATATGGGTATATCCATTTTTTTTCAAACCTTTACAAAAAAGAAGTAGAAATAATGGATTCGTAAATTCTGGGGTTAATAATGGGATTTTAGGAGCTTGCAATCCGAAATATTGAAAAAATCTTTTGGATGCTTGATACTCATATCCTCTGAAACCTTGATGGGTAATATGTACTAATGTATTACTATCTTTACGTAAATTTTCTGGTACGACTAAGGATAAAAATGTACTCCGAACACTTACGATAACTCCTAACCATGAATACTTTTTAAAGTCTTCCAAAAATCCAGATAATTGACTTTTCCATATTGTTTTACCCTCTCCTTCATTCAAAGCATCAATGAAAAATAATAATCTTTTTCCAGATACCTTTCCTATTTCATTCAGAAGTGTTAGTAATTCATCTTTAGTATGAAATGTAGAAATACTTAACTGTTTGAAGATTTCAGACCATACTTCACCCTTATAAAAATATTGACCTAACAATAAAATACTAAATCCTCCATTGGATTGGTGATTTCTGGCTACATCTGCCAAAAGGTGTGATTTTCCATGTCCTCCATCTCCTGATAGTAATAAATAAGGTCTTTCAGCTAATTGAAATATATTGAAGTCTAAAAATCTTCCAAATTGATAACCTGTAGTTGATATTTGCCGAAGATAGTATTGCTCATCGTTATATTTTAGAGATTGATAGTTGTTTGTTGGGATTGGTTCTAATGCTTCTAAATCATCAAAAATGGCTTGAATTTCTGACACCAGTTTGAGCAAACTATTGATTAATGAATTGATGACTTTATATTGGAGGCTTCCCCCATCATCCCATTTTATACTTTTATACCAATTATTTATTTCAATACTCTTACTTTCAAGCTCTTGAATATTTTTTGATAGGTTTTCATTAAGAACTTTCGAACGTTTAAGAATTTTTATTAAATCACCAATTTTGTTTAAAACTATCTTGACCTTTTCTTTAAGTTCATTTTTAAATTTTTGATTTCTAGCTATCCCATTAAATACCGAAGCAATAGGTAAATCAAAATTCAACTCTTCAGAATATCGTTCTCCAAGATTATTGATACTTTTAGTCAATAAATTTTCAAACCATTGCTTATTTAGTTCAAGTTTGGGTGTATTGTATATTTTATCTCCGATATGTACGTCAACAGCGTTGATTTCACTATTAACAATAACATTTTTAGAATTTTCAACTTTTACCTTTTCCTCCATTGGTAGAAACTATTGATTTGTTTTATCGCCCAAATGAAAATCTCCTCCAACATGAATCGTAGAGTTGTTAAGGACGTTTTTACTGTTATTGATTATGTTTATAGTTGGATTCTCTGTCTTTACTTTCTGGAAGAGTTGAAATAACTCTAAAAGGTCTTGTTGGGACATTTCAGCCATTTTGTTTTCTAACAAGCCTTCAAGTTTACCTTGGAGTCTAATATCTTCTGGGTTTTCTTCAAATTTTTCAATCACGACTTTGTCTTTTTCAGATTTGAAGCGGTCTTTTATTTTCTCCCAAAAATCTTTCCCGACACCAGAAAACAAGCCACTTGCTAATCCTTTTCCTAAAAATCCTACAATCTCAGGTGCTTGATTTTGAAATTCTGTAATTACGTCAATCATAATATCCTTTATTTTATTTTTATCAATTTTACCTTCGACAAGAGCGTTATAAAATTGCCCTTTGAACCATTTATTTTTAATCAAAACTCGCTTGTAATGGTATAAAGATGCTTTCTGTTCAGCATAATGTTTGATGATTTCTTCCTCAGTTTTAACAACCTCTAAATCAAAAATAAACGTATATGGATTGTACTTTCCTTCAAATTCTATTGTTTTTGTGAAAGGGATAGGAAACCATCTCCATAATTTTTTCCTACGAAAAACAAGACCTGTTTCCTTCTCTGGTTTATCTTTAAAGAATTTTTCTTTAGTTGCTTTATGGCGTTCCTGTACATGGATAATTGATAATATTAAAGATTTATATCCTACTCCAAGTTTATAATTAATCTCTCCCGCTTTTAATATATTCGCAATAAATTGAGACCGAAAATAATTACAAGAAGCAATCATAATAATACAAAATTCGACATCTGAGGCTACTGTTAAATCTCTGGACTTAAAGTGTATACTTTTAGTAATAGACTTAAGCTCATTAGTTTTAGCTCTATGATACTTGGTGTAAAGTCTTAATAACTGTTTTTCGGTCATATACCCATATAATTATAGTATTAAATTACAAATTAAAACAGTTTAATTTAAGATTCAATGATAGAAAATCCTCTAGTTTATTTATCATTTACTAAAGTTTCAGCCAAATATAGTTTCTACTAAACATTGCTTTGAAGCCTTTTTCACATAATAGATGTGATAGGTACTTGTTCTAATTGATAGGACTTCAGTAAATGCACTCATTAACTCATTTATTTTCAATCAAATCATATTTGTTTTTTGCATATACTATCTTAGACTAAAGATAATCACATTAATGCTATTGTTCTAATATTTTGAAACTCTCAATTAAGAAATTATTGCTCAGTAAGAAAGCTTTTTCTTATATCTCTCATACTTTAAAAGCATAGTTACCAATTTCAAAAAAGTATTCCTATAAAATTAATAATCTGTTATATAAAATCTTATTCAAATGGAGAAATAAGTAACATAACTCATATATTCCATAAATAGTTACTTGTATCCTTCTAATATGTCTTAGCGAAACTTGCTTCGACTAGATTTTTAATCACAAGAATCATCATCAAAGGACTTCTTTTCTTACAGCCAATAAGTAAGCATAGTTTGTAATGAACTAACTCTACAATAAATTTAAAGTAGCCTCATACAGCTCGTCATTTTCGAATGAATCGAGGTAAACCTTTGTCACTTTCTCTGATTCATGCCCCATCAGTTCACTAATTTTACTAATTTCGACCCCGCTTCTCTTCAAAACCGTTGCGAACGTGTGTCTCGCTACGTAGGTTGTTAAGTTAGCTTCAATTCCTGCCATTTCTGCTAGCACTTTCAAATCTTGGTTTATCTGCTTTGTGACTTTCTTAATACGATTAGTAATTTGAGGAATTGTTTTATGTTTCGACTTATCAAGATACGGGAATATATAGTCTCCTAAGCTATATTTTTGATAGTATGCGAGTATTTCTTTAGCGGGTGGTAAGAGTTGCACCACTTGACGTTGGTGTGTTTTGTTTCGCTCGTACTCCATCAAACCATCTGGGGATATATTCGTCCACTCAAGTTCGATAATGTCACTAATGTTGATTCCAGAACAATAATAGCTAAAAAGAAAAGTGTTTTGAGAATCATAAAGTCTAGTTCCTTTTTCAATTTTGAGAGAAGCTATTTTAACAATATCCTCTTTTTTAATAGCTCTTTTCTGCGTTTTAGTGTTGAATTTAGAGATTTTGTAATCAACAAAAGGGTCTGCTTCCTTCTTGGCAAAATCTTCTACCACTGCTCTATTGTACAAGGCTCTCAAAGTACGAAAGTGTACACTCATAGAAACCTCAGAAACACCTCTTTCTCTGAAATCTTGCTCAAACCTTCGCAAAAAAGAACCGTCCAATTCGGAAAAAGTGAAGTCTTTTTGATTTCTAAAACGCTCAAGTACTTTCTTTAAATTTTTATGAACGTTTGCATTGCCTACCTTATCCGCTTTCATCAGGTCAGTTATTACCTCATCGAGAAACTGAAGTACTGTTATACGTTTACTTTGGTTTTTAAGTTTCTTGGTGAATTCTTCAGCAGTAAAACTTGCCTTTTCATCCTCTAACTGCATCAAAAGTCGTCTTGCATCTGTTTTTGTTTTTTCAATTTTAATAATCATTTCAGTGGCAAGAGGATGTTTTTTAGCAGGTAAATTTTTCTTATCATCCCACATTGCTTTGGAGCAACTCATACCCACAGAGATATATTTAGGTTTTCGGTCTTTAATCAATCGAACCATAATAGGATGTTCCCCATTTTTTAATACTTTGGAGGTGTACAAAAGCACATCAATAGAAGCCATTTACAAATTTTGATTTATATGGTTTAAACATAGTTTAAACAAATGTAGCAAAAAAATACAATTAAATACAAATAACCAAAAGAATAAACGCATATAAACGTTTAAAAATCAGATATTTAAAAATATATCAATATAAATAAAAACAAACAATACATGCCTGTCACGCATGGGGTCGCGGGTTCGAGTCCCGTCCAGACCGCAAAAGCTCAGAAAGAAATTTCTGAGCTTTTTTTGTGTTTATTAGTTTCATTCTACTTATGAAAATAGCACTAATGTAGTACATGTGCCTAGCCGTCATATTATTCTTTATTGCCGAATCTAACACAACATATAGATATTATCAGAGTTCTTGAATAATGTCATCGGTTTTCATTCTTCTATACAACTATAAATTGTAAGGCATTAGTCAGTAGCTAAAACCTCGTTAATTTGCCTAATTATCTCATCTTCTTCACCACAAATATCAATGTCAGCCGCCTTAATTGTTATTAATTTATCATTGGCAAATTTATCGGCAATGGTAAAAGTATCTACTTCCGAAGGCTTCGCTCCGTTTTTTGGATAAATCAATAATACTTGGTCAATTTCTCGCCTGATGGAGTATGCAAGCATTTGATACATATCGGTTTGTGAAATCCCTTTTTTACTATCTTTTTTATCTCGGATTTTGTACTTGGTGTCAATCACCAAATTGGGATTTTGCAGAATAATGTCATTCTTTATCTGAAATACGCTTTGCTCTGTTAAAAATCCTTTTCCCTGAGCGTTGGGTTTTCTATCGCTAAAATGAGTCTCAATGATTCCAAAAATAAATTCCTCAAAAACTACTTCCATCGGTAATAAAAGACAGAAATTATTTTTATTGGTATCCGACTGACTAATGCTTGACGACGACAAAAACATTCGAGCCATTTCTAATATAATCGCCAAATCTTGATAAAGTGGATTGAGTTTTACTAAATCACAATGGCTTTCTTGGCAATATTCGTCCGCCACATCGTCTAATAAAAACAATAGACTATTCAGTTTTTGCTTACTTTTTTCATTGTTTGTGAATGATAAAAGCATTCTGGAAACGAATTTTACAATTCGATTAAACTGATTGTCGTATAAAAATGGCTCGTAAGTACAATGAAAAAACTGGTGTCTGCCTGTCAATAAATTATGTTGTACATACGGCTGAATGGCTAACGAACCTCGCAAATAGCTCGTTTCTTCGGTAATTTCTTGGTAAGATTGATAAGGCTGATTGGTCAAAATTTCTTCTGTATGGTGGGCAAACAGAAAAATAAAGGCTTCTAACCAAGTATCAAATGCTTGGCGGTCGAGCGGTAATTCTGCAAATGGCAAATTAATTTTCTTCCCATAACTTAACCAGTAAAGTACCTTTGAGCTAATTTGCTCTTGGGGCATTTCTTGGCAAATTTTAGGATAAATATTAAGCGTAAGCCCTTCAAACTGAATGAAACCGACGTAGTTATTCGCTCTGATTTTATCTCCATCAAAAGTCAGGAAACGCTGCTTTTTCTTGTCTGAACCATAGAAAGAATCACGTTCATCTTCCTCCAAACCATACTGTTTTCTGCTTTGCCAAACTTCATCAAGATAGGTTTTAAAACGCTTGATTTTATCGTCAGAAAGGCCAGTACTTATTTCTTTACCAAATTCATAAATTGATTGTATCATTGAATGAGCAGTTGATAAGCACTTGGAACAATAGTATGGGTAAAACCAGCTTTGGCAATCGCTTTTTCTATCAACTCAGCGACAAGCTTGTTATCCTTAGCGTTGTAAAAGTATTCGTTCAACAATGGAATTACCTTCTTATTCATCGTTTTAACGAAGTCTAATTCCTCACCATTTTTAGTCATAAAATAAGAATGTCCAATGGTAAAATCTATCCCCTTTTTAGCGACAATTTGCTCATTTAGCGATTCAAAAAACGTTTGATAATTGGGGCTAACTTTTGATGAATCAGGATATAAAGCCGTAAATTCAAAGCGTCGTCGTAAGGCAATATCCAACAAAGCAATTGATTTATCAGCGGTGTTCATTGTACCAATAATGTAGAGGTTTTTAGGCACAGTAAATTTGGTAACACCATCGGGCAAACGTACTTCTGTTTCAAATTCATTTCCCCAACGTTTGTCTTCTTCCAACAGTGTAATAAGTTCGCCAAAAACCCTTGAGATATTAGCACGGTTGATTTCGTCTATGATGATTACGTAGTTTTTGAGGGCTACTGGTTGTACTCTTTTTGTTTTAGTTTTGGCAAATGCTTTTAAAACTTCAATGAGTGGATAATAATATACTCCTAAACCTTGAAGGTTATACTCTCGATTCCCTTCGTATAAATCTTGAATTGTTTTAATGCTTAAACTATGATTTGTAGCTCCACTTTGCTTTTCAAAACCAATATTTTTTTCTGTTAAATTGATGAGTTTAAATGAATAGTTATTAGACTTCATCGGAATTACAATCGGCTTATTTTCTTCGATAAGTGGACGAATAAATTCATCTAAAACCTCAAAAAAAGTAGGTTCTTCTACACTTTCTTCTAATGATGATTGCCGTAAATTCTTCAAAGCTCTTTGGCAAATCTCAAAGAAAATCCCTTTATGTTCACGAAAGCCCAAAGTATCTTCACTCAATTGTGGCTTAATACCCATCACAAAATCTTCATAACTATAATTTTGGTGAAAAGTAATAAACTCAACCTGACGGTCTTCTGTATGAGCTAAAGCCATTTTGTACCAATTGCGAGCTTCTTCATAACTGCTTGGCGAATCGTTATGAATAATTTTATAAGCTAATTCAACAGTACTATAAGTTTTGCCAGTGCCGGGAGGGCCGTAGAGAATTTGATTGAGCGGGTAGGGGTTAGGTGTTGCCATGTTGCTAATGGTATTTTTGGTATGATACTTTTCCGACTGTGAATTTGGTTTGTATTCTCTATTTCTGAAACCTTCAATTGTTTTTAAATAGCTGTCAAAGCCCGAAGGCGTTATGAAAAACTCATTACTCAGCCCTTTTTCATTAATATAATGGTCAATTAATGGCTTTTCTTTTTCCAGAAAACAGCTCAAAAAGCCTCTCCAATCTTGAGGATTCGAGTAAAATCTTCTATATTTCCTTTCTGTTTCCATCTGAAACGCCCCTTGTGTTGCCAAAGATTCTAGGATTCCTTGATAAAATGGAATATAAGCCTCAGACTTTTCATCTCTAAATGTGATTAAAAGATACGCATTTGCAATTTCTTCATTTTTAAATTTGACAAAAATGCCTATGGTTCTGGTTTTGTTATCGCCGTCGTTAGGAACATAAAATCCAATGAATAAGTAGTCGTCATTACCATTAAACCAGTAGCCATCAGTAAGCGTTTTCCCATTTGGTATAGACCTTGTTCTTGGTGCAAAATAAAAAGAAGGATTTTTCTGATGATAGTCTAATAGAAAAGTGTAAATGTCTTCGTGTAGTTGTTGTAATTTGGTCATTTTAAAATGGGCCTTGGGTGGTTAGGTTGGTTTAAGAGTATAGATGAAACAGGTAATTTTATATCGAAGAAGGTATAATTAGATACCAAATATAAACTTAAAAAGTGTAAGGTGGAGGGCTATAAACACAAAAAAAGCTCAGAAAGAAATTTCTGAGCTTTTGCGGTCTGGACGGGACTCGAACTAGCGACCTCATGCGTGACAGGCATGTATTGTTTGTTTTTATTTATATTGATATATTTTTAAATATCTGATTTTTAAACGTTTATATGCGTTTATTCTTTTGGTTATTTGTATTTAATTGTATTTTTTTGCTACATTTGTTTAAACTATGTTTAAACCATATAAATCAAAATTTGTAAATGGCTTCTATTGATGTGCTTTTGTACACCTCCAAAGTATTAAAAACGGGGAACATCCTATTATGGTTCGATTGATTAAAGACCGAAAACCTAAATATATCTCTGTGGGTATGAGTTGCTCCAAAGCAATGTGGGATGATAAGAAAAATTTACCAGCTAAAAAACATCCTCTTGCCACTGAAATGATTATTAAAATTGAAAGAACAAAAACAGATGCAAGACGACTTTTGATGCAGTTAGAGGATGAAAAGGCAAGTTTTACTGCTGAAGAATCAC